>QHXE01000621.1 GCA_003222835.1 Acidobacteriota bacterium
AGCCGATATCCTTATCGCGCCGCGCGTCGGCCACATTCGTTGGGATCAAACCCGCCGCGCAGCGGAATTATCGAAAGCCGGTTACGAAGCGGGACTGGAATCGATCGAGAGAATCAAGGCGATCGTTGAGAGAAACACTCTGGCAACGACCCAAGCTATTGCCTCCGCTTAGACGGCAGATTCACCGAGCCGAAGAATTCTCTCCTTACGTTTCCGACACACTCATGTCGAACATAACTCAAGAAATCCATATCGATTCAGACTTTATTATCACCAACGGATTGAACTGATGGATCGCTCTTTTCTCTAGCCCAGGCGTTCACGCCTGGGTTGTAGAGACAATTTGGTGCAACAGCCCTTTAGGGGTGAAGAAGTTGTATATAGAGCAAGCCCCATAAATGGGACTAAAAACAAAAGAACGCTTCGTTGACCCAGGCGTAAACGCCTGGGCTAGAAAAAACCGCAAACGCCTTCGCGGCCGCGCCGATCAACGAATCAGACGTTGGCTTCGTCTTTCCATCGCGACCATCGTAATCACGTTAGTTTCCTTCAGCGCTTTCTTCATTCATTCTTATCGCGCTTATGCAAAGATTGTCGATGCACGGCTGACACGCGGTTATCTCATCAGCCGCGGCGGAATCTATGCGGCGCCACGAACTTTGCGGCCGGGTCAGAGATTCTCAGAAATTTCGTTGGCGGCTGCCTTGCGGCGCGCTGGTTATATCGAGAGCGAAGACGCCGGCGAGATTTGGAATGGGTGTTTCACTTTGCGCGACAATACTATTGAGCTGCAGCCTAACATCCCTAGCGGCTTCCCCGCGATCGTGCGAATTACTATCGGGCCGGACAATCGAATCAGTGGACTAATCGGCGATGGCGTCACGCTTGATTCTTTTGCCCTCGCGCCCGAATCGCTGACAAGCGATGCCTCGATGAAGGGTGGCGCGCGCAATCAACTTTCGTTCAAAGATCTTCCGCCCGTTCTGATACACGCGATTACTTCAATTGAAGACCGACGTTTCTTTGATCACCACGGCGTCGATATTTTTGGCGTCGCGCGCGCGCTGCTGCGCAACGCCGGCGACGAGCGTATGGGCCAGGGCGGCTCGACAATCACCCAGCAGCTCGTCAAAAACACTTACCTGACACCGGAGCGAACGCTACGCCGCAAATACGCCGAAGCCATGCTGGCATTTACGATCGAACGCCGTTTGTCGAAGGAAGAAATCTTCGCGCTCTACTGCAACGAGATCTATTTGGGCCAGAGAGGCGCGTTCGCCGCGCGCGGTGTCGATCAGGCAGCGCGTGTTTATTTTGGAAAACCACTTAACGATTTGTCGCTGGCCGAAGCCGCAATGATTGCCGGCATGATTCAAGGGCCTGCGCGCTATTCACCCGTGCACCACGCCGATGCTGCCCGAGCGCGACGCAACACGGTGCTGGGCACGATGGCGCGCGATGGTTTCATAACTCTGGATCAGGCGGCGAATGCGGCCCAGGAACCGCTGGTTATCGCCGACTTCGATCCGGCGCGTGAATCAGCCGCGCCCTACTTCATTGATTATGTGAATCGCGTGTACGCCGAGGAGCGCCGGCATCCTGCTTCCAGCCTGCAGACTGAAATAGACGAGGCCAATTCAGGATCGGAGACAAGAGGCGCGGACAAGATGTCTGCGGACCACCCACACGATGTCGGCGCTCCTATCGTTACGACACTCGATCTCGATTTGCAGCATATCGGCGCACAATCGATCAAGCACCAACTGGATCATCTCGACGAAACCTACAAATCGCGCGGTTTAAGACCAGAGGCGGCGCTAGTCGCGCTCGATCCAAAAACCGGAAATGTGCTGGCGATGATTGGCGGCAGAAATTATGCCGAATCGCAACTGAATCGCGCGACTGATGCGAAACGGCAACCTGGTTCGGTCTTCAAGCCCTTCGTTTATGCCGCCGCACTCGAGAGCGGTATGTCACCGTTAGCGATGTTCAAGGATGCGCCACGCGAGTTCACTTACGATCGCAACCTCAAGTATCGGCCCACGAATTACGGCGGTAATTTTTCGATGAGCGATGTACCGATGCGCACCGGTTTGATCAAATCACTCAACGTGGTGACGGTGGAGGTCGCCATGCAAACGGGATTGGCGCGCGTTGCGAACACCGCACTTGCGTTCGGCTTGCCGCGTCCGGTTCCCTATCCGGCGCTCGCGCTGGGGACCACGGAAGTTACTCCTTTGCAGATCGCGACGGCTTATGCGGTCTTCGCTAACGGAGGCGGGCGAATTAATCCGAACGTTGTCGAGCAGGCGAAGGTAACGGACGAAACTACTCAGATTATTAAACCCTCGACCGCTTTTATAATCACAGACACGCTGCAAGGAGTGATCGATCACGGAACCGCCCATGCCGCGCGAGGATCCATTAAAAACGTCGCGATCGCCGGCAAAACGGGCACGTCACGCGACGGCTGGTTCGTCGGCTACACGCCTAATCTGGTGTGCGCCGTCTGGATCGGGTTCGACGACAACCAACAATTAGGATTGACCGGCGCGGAAGCGGCCTTGCCGGTTTGGACTGAGTTCATGAAGGCAGCCGTCGATTTGCGACCTGAGCTGGGTGGCAAGTCTTTCGATCAACCAGACGGAATTTCGATCGTCGAGATCGATCCTGAGACAAATGAGCTTGCGACGGGAAAGTGCCCCACTCATGAACGCGTCGCGATACTTATGAACCAAGCCCCAACTTCAGAATGCTTCCGTCACAACATCTACTTCGATTTGCGTAACGATCCGTCGATGGTTGAGAATCTAACTATCGTCAAATCTGAACCTG
>QHXE01000329.1 GCA_003222835.1 Acidobacteriota bacterium
CTTTGCAACCAGTGCGTGCGATTTTGCGCGGCGTGCCTCAATAAAAAGAACGCAACGGTCGTCATGGTGTTCGTGATGTCGCGGATGTGCCATTCGCCGCCACGCCAGATGGGACCGAAGTTGGGCGTCTCTTTTTTCGGATCGTAACCTTCACCCGGACGAAGTTGATCGAACTTCAAGGTGAGCGGAGTCGCCAGCCGGCACGACGCAGTTTCCTGCAAGATGCGCACGCCGCCGTGATAATGCGAATACGCGCGCGAAGGTGACCAGGCGTCGTAAGTTGAATCGGTCGTGATGCCTTTGAATCCGGCGGCGCGCATTTCTTTCGCTATGTAATTTCCGAGTTCGGTGTAGCCTTCGACGATCTGTTTCGGCACGTTGGGTTCGACCGGCTGCATGTACGGCGGCAGAAACAGGCGCGAGCCGAACGCGCCCTGTTGATGAATGTCGTGGACTATCTGCGGATGCCAGACGTTGAGAATCTTATCGACGACCAGTTGCGTCTCGACCTGTGTAAACGCGTACCAGTCGCGATTGTCGTCGTGGCCAGTGTACTTGTGATAAAGCTCCGGCGGATCGGTGCCTTCGTAGGGTGTGCCCAAATTTCTCTGGTACCAGTTGTTGACGATGTCCACCCCGTCAGGATTCGTCGAAGGCACGAGCAGAATGATCGTGTTGCGCAGAATCTCCTGAATCTCAGCATCGTTTGACGAAGCGAGCCGATGGGCGATCAGCATGCTTGATAGATACGAGCCAACCTCAGTCGAGTGAATACCGCAGGTGATCGCCACGATCGTCTTGCCGCGCGCAATCAACGCCTGCGCTTTCCGATTCGCGAGTGCGGGATTCGTCGACGAGCCGAGAATGCGTGGGTCGGCCAGTTGCCGCTGAATTTCTTTGAGTTCATCAAGCCGCTTTAAATTCTCAGGCGCGCTGATCGTCGCGTAAACAAACGGCGCGCCCATCGTCGACTTGCCAATCTCTTCAAACTTTACGCGGTCGCTGGCGGCGGCAAGCTTCTGAAAGTACTCGACGACTTTGGCCCAACTTGCGAGTTTGCGATCGTCGCCCGGACGAAAGCCGAGCACGTCTTCGGGCGCGGGAATAGATTTGGTTTGCGCAGTTGCGGCGGTGGAAGAAAGGAGGGCGCCGGACTGAATCGATAGAACGGCGAAGAGAACCGAGAACAGTATCAGCAGCAGACGTTTATGCATGGCTTTTTCCTCTGATAGTTTGTGTGTCCTAACCGGGCAAGTCTTTGGGATAATCCGCCCGCTTCCGCAGGCGATTCAGACCTGATGATAGAGTCACACCGCCGAATATCGTCAGCAATGCCTGCATCGGAAGGCCATAGCGAATGTGCGTGTGCAGCAGCGAGCCAACCACCAGATAGTAGAACACTGTAACCATCATCAGCGCTGTTGCGCGTCGATCAAAACGGAAGGCCAGAAACACTCCGACGATCATGAGCGGCAACAGCACATATCGCAAGACGCTCTGAAACATTCCGAGGACGTTGACAAAGAATGCGAGCGTCCCGCCTTGCCATTGCGATGGCAGACACTTCTTGCTGGTGATGTTGATGCCCGCACTGCCATAAATGCCGTTTGGCTCACCCGCATATTTTAGGACCGCAGCCATGCGGCGAACCACTGAGTCGGCATACCAGAAAGGATGATGAGCGATTATTGTAAGCGCTCGTCGCGTTCGCGCGCGATCGCGCTGAATGCCGTCCGGATAATAGAGATCAAATGGCGCGTCGGTAGGCACTTTCAAAGCCGTGCGCTCCTGCTCGATCAGATCGCGGTCGTTGGCCGTAATGCCGAACTCTCTCGCTCCACGCTCAGTTTCGCCGATGCCTGCTAAAAGGTTGGTTCCGGTGCCGAGTCCAGTCGGCACGAAGGCGTGAAAGACGAACGCATTCCGTACCACGACGGGTGCGATGACGAGCACTGCGCCGACGACCACTGTTGCAGCTAACAACATTCGCCGGCGCCAACTTGCGCGCGCCGATATGACAATCGCCACGGCCCAGAAGAAGGCTAGCAACATCGCGTTGGCGCGCAGCCAGCACGAAACGCCAATCAGCGCGCCCGCGCCCAATGCCCAAGCAAGACACTTTCGCTTGACTGCCAATAGCAGCATCCACGCAGCGCCGAGAATGATCCAGCTTGTCGGCGCATCAGCCAAAGGGACCGCGCCGTACGTTGCCAGCAAAGGCCAAAGCGCCGCAATTCCTCCTGCCCATAATCCAACGCGCCAACCAAATGCAGTCAGACCGACACCCACGACGAGCAGCACAGCAAAAGAGTCGAGTACCCACTGAATATTTTGTATTGTGGCGGGAGATCGTGAACCACTTAGTTTGTAGATAAGCGCCAGCCACAACGGGTACCCTGGCGCATATGTCGCTTTGTCAGTGCGAGATGAATCGTCGATCCAGAAAATCGATGCGCGGCCATCGAGCCAATCCTGCGCCTGGCGATCGAACGCTCCGTAGATGCCGGAAGGAAACCAGCCCGGGTCGTCGAGGTGAGCGCGCAGAAAATTTGCCGTCAGAAAACGAACGGAAAGCGCGAGTGCGACGATGAAGAGAAGCGTTAGGACCCGCCTGGAGAATGGACGATAAGACGAAGTGCTCAAGATCTATTTTCCTTCGTACGTCCTCCGCAACCTCTGCGAAACCCTTTGCGTCCTCTGCGTTAAAATCTCGCTCGTCCTCAGTCTTCCGAATTGCAAACAGAGCCGTTAATCGCAGAGGGCGCGGAGGAATTCACGCGGAGGTGCGCAGAGAGGTCTCACTTCTCTATCATTTTTTGGCAGAGACGATCACGTTCCAGCCCACGCTCCGCCGCAAACATCGAAACATTCTTTCCGGAATAAAACGTCCGATGATGTAAAGCTCCGGCCGCGTAAGCTGCTCAACCTGCACCTTCACTTCGCGGAACATTGCAAATAGATCGCGCGCTTGCCTGCGGCTGTAAACTTTCACCAGCGGACGTCCGCCGCTCTCATTAAACTCGACATACTTGCTCATGATGTCCGCGGTAGAATTCCCGCGCAGAAACTCTCCCTTCAAAATGCCATGACGCAGGATCACCTCGCCCCAATATGCGAACGACCTTCGATGATACAACATGACGCGCGCGTGACCGCCGGGGCGCAACACCCGATGTATCTCACCCACCGCGCCTGCGGTGTCGGGCGTGTGATGCAGCACGCCGTTGGAATAAGCAACATCGAAACTGTCGTCGGCGAACGGCAAAGTCTCACAGTCGGCAATCGCAAAATTACCGGACTCTCCATAGAGAGCCAGATGTTGGCGCGAAATTTCGATCGAGCGGGGCGTAAGATCGGTACCGGTGACTTTCGCGCCGCCCCGAGCAAACTGCAAAAGATCAGTACCCATGCCACAACCAATCTCAAGCAGCTGCGCGCCGGCGAATTCATCAAAGCCCATCACCTCGGGCATCCACGGAGCGTACTCCTGATAACGATGATGCTCGACCGCGTCAAAGAATTCGCGCGTGTCGAGATCATGTTTCCGCCCGTGGATCGCGCCGCAAGGATCTTTACCCCATTGTTCGCGCGCGCGTAACTTCTCGGTGTTCATATTTTCTTTCAGCCGAATCCCCGCTCCCCTTGGGAGAGGGAGAGATATTCATTAATCACACGCTGCGCGTTTTGCTTCCAGGTATGTCGTTCGATCGCAGCTCTGCGCGCGGCCGCGCCCAGACGTTCTCGCAATTCGCGTGACTTCATCAATCGCAAAATCGCATCAGCCAACTGTTGCGCACTTCCCGGCTCGATCAGCAACGCATTCTGTTCATCAGCCAGGACGTCTGCAATCTGACCAAGGCGACTGGCCACGATTCCTTTGCCCATCGCCATGTACTCAAAGAGTTTGGTTGGCGAGCCGAAGAATTCGCTGCCGTCTTCCAACGGGACGTGTGGAGACAGCAGAATGTCGCACGCATCGAGCAGTGCCGGTACTCTCTCATGTTGGACGTGTCCCGCGAAAATGGTTTGTTGCTCTCGCCCGCCTTGACGAATGATGTGTTCCACTTGCTCGCGAAATCTACCCGCGCCAACCAGCAGGAATCGAACGCGACAATCTGCCGGCAGCAAACAGATCGCTTCCGCCAGAGTTAGGACGCCATGCCAGGGGCCGAACGTGCCCACGAAGCCCGCAAGAATTTCATCTGGGCCTATGCCGAGTTCGCCGCGCGCTGCGGCGCCACCAACATCGGGATGGAATGTCTGAGTATCGACTCCATTTGGGTTGACGATAATCTTTTCATTCGGCACGCCTGCGCGCAACACATTGCGCCGCTCAACTTCTGAAACGACGAAGATACGCCTTGAGGCTAAGAGATTCAGACGCTCGAATCGCTCGAGCAACGAGATCATTCCCGACGTATCCCAATGTTTTCCGATCCAAACTTCCGAGCCGTTGTATTCAAGAAACAGCGGCACACGCGCGCGCAAGCTCGCCTCAACGCCGGCCCAGGTGAAGCGTCCATAGCGCTGGTAAATTAGATCGACCGGCCGGCGTTCAATCTCTCGCAGCACCCCCGCGGAAAAAATGAGGTTGTTGCGCAAATCAAAAGCTGCGCGCGTAATTCCTATCGGCTGAGGATCGATTAGCATCAACCTGCTTTCGTCGAGTCCGGCAATGTTGTCGTTGCTGATCACATTGATCTGCGCGCCTAACTCGCTGGCCGCGTTTATGAAGCCGTTGATGTGTGTCGCGGCGCCACCCGCGGGCGTGCCGGGACTAGGCGTGCTGCGAAGGTACGCGATGCGGATCGGGTCCGGGGCTGGCTGCCTAGTTAGCGTTTCCCGTTGTTGAATTGCCCGCTCGAGTTGTGTCAGACGCAGGCGTGATTGTGCGATGGCTGCCGCGCTGGCCAAACTCTCAGCAGCGAAGCGAAACGGCGCCCGCGCAAGAATGCCGACGCCACTTTCCTTGCGCACACCGCCATAGCTGTCGATCAGCACTACCTGACGCGCGCCGGCCAACGCGCCAAAGGCGAGCATCGCATTCTGGCCACGCTGCCACGCCAGCCGTTCGGTGGCGATTACGAAAATGTCCGCGCGTAATTGGCGCGCCGCGCGAACTCGTCCCAGGGCACTGTGTTTCTCGAGCTGGTAACGAGAAACAATTTCGAGTGAAGCTGAAGCATAATTTTGTTTCAGCCAATCACGCGCGGTTTTCGCATCGCCGCTGAGAACAAGCAAGACTATCTTCAATGAAGATTCATTCATGCACTTTTCCGAGCAACGACGAGAAATGAATTTTAGCCAGCACGTTGCGCAGCTCGCTACTATGCAGCAGGAATATTTCTTGCGGTTGCCGCCCCGTCTGGCGGCAAAAATGGACAGCCACAAGAACAAATATCAGGGCATAGCTCAGAGTTGAATTCAAAGCTGCGGCGCGCGCGCCCCAAACGGGTACGAACGTGAGGTTCAAAGCTACGTTGAGGACCATCGTGATGAGCCAGAACAGTGGAATCGCGAAGGGCAATCCGGTTCCGGTGAAATGCTGGACCAGCACTGATTCAAGTCCTACCAGATAAACGCCGGGCAAGAGAATCAATAACTGATTTGTCGCGTCGGCGAAGGGCGCACCATAAATCAGCGGCAGGGCAAACGATCCGGCGGCCGCCGCCGTGCACATAATCAACATCACGAACGACGCGTGGCGCGTAACCTGAACGGCAAATTCACCCGTTGGATCCTGACGCGTAGCTACCCGGGGAAACAACAACGTCGCGATCACGCCGGGCATCATCAACAAAAGAAACGAAACCTGCGAGGCCACCGCATAAATCCCAGCCTCGCCGGCACCGCGAAAGTGATTCACGATTAGCAGGTCGGCCCGAAAAATCACGAAGCCCGCCATGATCGAAATGTAGAACTTCATTCCGTAGGCGAGCATTGTCTTAAACAACCGAAAGTCCGGTCTAAACTTACGACCCTCTTTCTGGCGCGGCAATAGCCGCCGGATAACCAAAACCAAACTTAGACTCAGCAGAATTGCCGCCGCCGTGTTGAAAGAGACCAGCATCGTCAGTTTCCCTTTGAGTATTAGCAGCACGACAATGGCGTTCACCAAAATCGCCGCCGGCGCCATCGAATCCAGGAAATTCATCTCGGCAATTCGATCCATCCCCAGCAATACATTGAGGCCGAGCAGCGTCAGGAGTTGAAAAGGAATTGAGATTGCGGCGATAGCCAACAATCGTGTCGAAACATCGCCGAACAATGTTGTCGTAAATTCAGCCACGGTCACGACGAGGACTGCAAGGATCGAACCCGCAGCAAACGCGAAAACAATGGTATTTGCCCAGACTGGGCCAAAGCTCTGACGGTCTTTCGCAATGAAATAAGTGTTAGCCGACGGCAGCCCTCCGCTCCCGATCTGCAAAGCCAGCATAACCGTGGCATTCAACACTGCCAGCGTGCCCAGGCCCTTGGGTCCGAGATATCGGCCGGCGATAACACTGGAACCCACGACGCCGAGGAGCATCAAAAGCCGCGTCGCGAACGTTAATGCCACATCAGATCTAAAGCTCCCGGAGGTTTCTGACGAGCCGCTGAAATCGATTGCGTCCTTTGCTATGTTCTGATCAAACATTCGTTAAGAGTTGCGCCCGACGCATGCGGTTAACAAAAGGTTTTACTCGGCGCGGATAATACCGCGATTAACTTATCTCTTGGTCTCTTCCTGCAACAAATCGATCAGGTGTGATCTTAGTAACTGCGCGTACTGCCGGTGTGCAAGCGCGCTGGGGTGGCTGTCAAAAGGAAGGTTATTATTTGCAGAGACATTCAAGTCAACAAACATATCGACTGTTTTTAGTCCCTCTTTGTGAGCGAACTCAAGCAGGTCCGACGTTGTCGGATCTGAAGTTATGGCGGCAACGATCAATTGAACTCCCTGACTCCGGCACAAATCGGCAATTTCCTTCACAATACCTTTTGTCACGGTATGACTGTCAACGTGTCGTTCTTCATATTTGTCATAGGTTTCTTCAATCATGTTGACCAAGGCTGAGCGGCGCATCAAGGGAAACTCACGATACTGTATGGTGTCCATGGAAATGATTACTTTGCCATCTTTCGTAAGGCCGGCATAAGGTTGGTTCACCGGTCCCAAAGAACTTGCAATGGCCAACATTTTTCTTCGCCCTCGAATAAAAGTGTTCCTTACATCTTGCCACGAGGCGTAATTCAGAATGACGAGTCTGGGCTTGTTTCGGTGTTGAAAAGCTTCTCTTAATTGAATCAACGAATGAAGCGTGCCGTAGCCCATGAAGCCAAAGTTCACCACCTCGTAGTCAGGAAAATCCTTCTGTAATAACCAGGGAAATGTTTCTTCGTCGTTGACGGACCATCCATAAGTAACTGAATCGCCGAAGATCCAAATCTGCGGTTTAGTGTTTTGCTTAGAATAGGAATCGAGCGGATGGGTCGCTCTTAGCGAATCACTCAAATTAGTCGTGGTAAAGACGTAAGAGTCGTCCAGGGTAACCTTAAACTGTCCCGGAAGAGAGGTGTATCCCAGGGTTGGATGCTTTGCATAAAACCGGCCCCCCGGCTCAACCTTAACGTCGAGTTGGTTCACGACCCACGGTTGATGACCAGTCATCCGAGCCAACAGTTCACCTGCCGAAACAAAGAGCGACACACAGAGAAAAAGATAAACCAGGTAGATCAGGATTTTTGTTCGACGTGATAGCATCAAATTTCCCTAAGAAAAGTTCCCGTTCGCGCCGGCCACAATCGTTCGCTCAGCGAATGACAAACTCGGATGCCACCTGGTTTCGCTGTCGCGGCTCGTCTATCGCCCGAGGCTGGAGTAGTCCTGGGCGGGTCTAATTTCGTCCAATCCAACGATCGTACCAAACACTCAGGTTCAGCAAGCACCAGAGATTGGCGCTCCAATCGCGTACCTCGCGCCGGTGCTCATCCGCCAAGCCGCTGATAAACGAATAATCAAAAAACTTTCGCTCGCGGAGCGATGAATTCATAATCTGCTGCATCAACTTCTCGCCTTCCGCGCCGCGAAACCACTCACGCACCGGCGCTCCAAATCCACGCTTCGGTTGGTACAGCACGTCCGCCGGCAGAATCGATTCAAGCGCTCGCTTCAAAATGTGCTTGCCGGTTTGTCCTTTCACTTTCAACTCACGCGGCAGATTCATCGCATACTCGATCAGATGATGGTCGAGGAATGGCACGCGCGCTTCGACTGAGGTCGCCATCGTGATCTTGTCCACGCGCATCAACAGCAGCTCAGGCAAACGAAGTTTCAATTCGAGGTAGGTCATCCGCGCCGCCGCATCGGCGTCGGGCCGCGCGGCGGCAATTGCCTCCTGATAATTGCGGACGACATCATACGTCGAGACCCCGTTATATCGCGCGCGCATTTCTGTTGAGAGCACGCGCGACTTCATCGTTTCATCGAAAACCACCGCGCCGCCCCAGAACAAAGACTCGCCCGCGCCGAGCCGTCGAACAAGTTCACTGGCCATTCTTTTTTTCAGCATCTTCTTAATCAGCGGTTTCGCTAAAACCGACCCGGCGCGGCGAACGGCAACCGGGAAACGCTCGGCATGCCGCCAGAACCTTTCCTGGATCTGTAGATAGGTTCTGAACCAGTCATAGCCGCCAAACAGTTCGTCCGAACCTTCTCCGACCTGCACGACGATTGTTCCCGTGTCGCGGGCGAGTTTTGAAACGTAATAGAGCGGCACGCAAACCGGATCGGCAATCGGCTCATCCTGATGAAAGACAAGTTCGGGAAGAAACCTTTGCATCTCTTCACGGCCGATCATCACTTCATGATGGTCGGTGCCAAAGCGCTGCGAAATCGCCCGCGCCGACTCAAGTTCGTTCAGCTCTTCGCAATCATGAAAGCCGACCGTGAAAGTGCGCACCGGGCGGGTCATCAGCTCAGACATTAAGGCCACGTTCGCCGACGAATCAACGCCACCGGATAGAAAAACTCCGAACGGCACATCCGCCATCATTCTTTTCTTGATCGAATCGCGCAGGAGCTTGAGAATGTTCGCTTCGTGTTCTGAGTCAGTTAATTTGGGCGAAGCTGAAGGCAACGCATCCCAGTACTGACTGATGCGCGCCTTCCCGCTGCGATCGACGATCAGCATGTGGCCGGCGGGAAGTTTCTGGATTCCACGAAAAAGAGTTTGCGGGGCGGGCGTTGTGACGAACGTCAGGTAGTGATAGAGAGCTTCTTCGTTTACCTCCGGCGTCACGGCTGGGTGTTGCACGATCGCTTTTATCTCGGAAGCAAAGATGAAGAGCCCGTTCCGGTGATAAAAGTAAAGCGGCTTGACGCCGGCGCGATCGCGCGCCAGCACCAACTGTTCGCGGTCAGCGTCCCACAGAGCGATCGCGTAATCACCTTCGATATCCTGAACAAAGTCCAGGCCGCGTTCTTCGTAGAGATGGAGGATCGTTTCCGAATCAGTGCGCGAAGCATAGACATGGCCGCGCTGTTCCAGTCCCTCGCGGAGGCTTGCATGATTGTAAATCTCGCCGTTGAAAACCAGCCACACGCGATCGGTGCAGCCATGCATCGGCTGATGGCCCGCTTCGGACAGATCGATGATCGACAAACGTCGAAAGCCGAAACCGCCTCGGGCTTCATCAAAGACGAGTTCGCCCGCATCGTCCGGTCCGCGGTGAGTCATTACATCGCGCATCGAAGCGAGCAACCCAGGCGTGATATTGCCGCGCGTTGTGCCGTACTCCCAGACTCCGCAGATTCCGCACATGACGTTACGTTACCGAGTACCTAATTGCAGTTCTTTCTCTGCGTGATCTCTACGACCTCTGAGTCTCGGCGGTGAATTGTCGCGCCAATAATCACCGCCGACGCGCAGAGAACTCCGAGGGGGCTGAGAAATTCAAATTGGGACATACTGAGTTCAAGCTTTTGGCTTGCGTTTCCTTGAACCATCATTTCAGAATCCCGTCAGCGCAGAGATCCCTGGCGATCAACTCTCCAGCGATACGGTGTCCCAACTGGTTCCAATGGCCGTTACCGATGTCGCTCCCGAACCCGTGCAGATAAACCTTGTTTCGTTCCGCGTAGTCCTGCAAACGCGGCCCGAGAATTATCGCGGGAACATTTTGGCGTTCACAGATTTTCTCGAATTGATGGTCCGGGTAAAACAGGTCGCTGATGCCATAATGATCGATGAACTTCTGCCGCACCTTTGGGTCCGGATAAACCTGAATGCCTTGACTCAAAGTCACCACCACAAACCGGGCGTTTCTGGAAGTTGCTTCGTCCCGCATCTGAGCGATCAAAGCTTCGGTAACACGCCAGGCATCATTCCAGACTGGGTCATTCCTTTCTTTGTAGACAGCGTTTTCGATGCCTGGCTCGTCACCCTGCATGAGATCCTTGGTTTCCGCTGACTTTGTCGCCGCGCTGCGCGCTTTTCTTGCCGCCATCCAATACTTAAAACTACGACTCGCGGAGCTAAGCAACTGGATTGATCGCGAGTGATCCTGAATCCAACTCACCAAACGGCTGGGAGCTGATCGACGCACATGATAGCTCTTCGTCTCTTTGAATGAATCGTCCAAAGTCAGCCTGCCATCAGTATAGACGAAGTATGGAATGTCGTTGGCCTTTTTCAGTGCGCGCGAATTGTCGCTAACATCATTATTCGTCGTGACCGCCAGCAGGACGACATCCGGCGAATACTGCCAAACACGCTGATGAAGCATCAGAAACTCCTGCGCAGTGCCATAGCCGGATACGCCAAAATTAATGACCTCGATCTTCTTGCCTCCCAGATCCGGGCAGTTCGGTAAGATCGTTTCCGCAACCCTCCAGAAAGTCTGGTCCATTTCGACGTGCATCGCCTCAGTGTACGAGTCGCCAATGACGGCCAATCTAATCGTGTCGGGCGGCTTGCTCTTCGAATGTTCGCGGTCGCGCAAACCGTCGCTGTTAATCCGTACGTAAGAGGCGCCTTCTTTGCGATACCAGCCTTCGATGTTCGGGCGCAGAGAATATCCGAGTGAAGGATCGAGCGCGTAAAACTGTGGATAGGAAAAGCCGATGATGCGCAGCCCAAATTCGGCGGCACCCGCGCCCACGAGAACCCCAAACAAAATCAGTCCCAACTTGTTTAGGGTTTTACGGAGTCTCGTTTGGCGCTTGGTTGATGAACCGATGCTGGCTCGATGGCTGTCGTCGAGTTGTGCTGTCACTGGTTCGTTCGCTCACCGAACAATTAGTTTTGTTCCATTTTCGAATTTGCAGAGTAAATCGCGGAGCCTAGCCGCTCGCGGTCGTTTTCTTTCGCGCAAACCGGAATGATGGCGAAATGCGCGCTGTAAGGCAACGCGGTACGCGCACTCCAACAAGCTGATATCGATGGCTTCTTCGCTCCGTAATCGTTTGACGAGGAGCGCGGTTCCAACTTTGCTTCGGGGTCACTAGCGATAGATTGCCCTCGCTGAGCGTCGGGCTTCTGATACGCAATCAACAATCGCGCGCCGTTCATCTTATCGCACGCTTCAACGATTCCATCTGGTCGAATTCTTGTTTCTAATCCCGGGCCAATGTGAAATCGAAAAGCATACTCGTGCGTTCCTTCGCCAAGCAGCTCATCCTCAATCAACCAAAACCGATTGCTCTTATTGAATCTGACGGTGCGACGATGGGTTACTGGCTGTGAGAGCCGCTTATAACCATAATGCTCAGCAACGACCAGATCGGCCGCTTCGCCTGGCTCCCAATTAAATACTCGCGGCCGCGCTTCATTGCCGATAACAAACGGCGCGGCCTCTTCAATACTGTTTTGTTCAGCGTCGTCAACTTGAACCGTTGAATGATAAGCGGTCGAACGAAACAGATGCCGCTCATGTAAATCGGCCGTATAAACGAATGATCCGGGATCGACAATAAACGGAGTGCCGCAAGCCGACACTTCAACGCTCAGCGCATCGTTGTGACCGTGCGAACCTCGCCCGTTCACGCCGCTGTCGCTCGCGTTGACGAGCAAGTAGAGATCATCTTCGCCAAGAATGTAAGAGCCAACCTTCGGAAACGCTTGCGAGGATGAGATTTCGACCGCGGGCAAGGTTTCGTAATCGCGCACGCCCTGCGTCCCCAGGATCCAAAGTAATTCTTCCGGCGCGCCTGACTCGCGGACTTTGAAACGCGGCTCCTGAAACACCGCGGCGCCGAGGGCCAGAACGTACGCATGATCATCGGCCCTTCGTTGCACAATCGGCAGAATCTGTCCGCTGTCCGAGTCGCCGATTAGCGGCGCGCGTCCATCAGGCCGCAGATAGGCGCGCACGTACTCAACCATCGCGCGCAGATTGCTCCAATATTTTTCCGCGATGTCTATGCCGTTGAGATGACAAAGAACGAACGAATAAAGAAACAACTCGAGCTTCAAACGATGGTAGCCGGTCGAGGCTTCATAGTCCGCGCCGTCAGCCAGCACCTGCTGGTCCATTTCGTGCAACAGCTCGCGCAAACCAAACTCGCGCCAATACTGCGCCGCCGCAAGCTCCGGCAACATCACGCCGATCCAGAGCAGTCCTGCCACGTCCGCAAGATAATGATTACTGGTAGCGATATGCGAGAACTCAAGATTCCGCTGAATGTGCGCGCCGTGCTGATCTAACATCTTGAGCAGATCCTTTAATGCAACTTCGTTCATTTGCGGAGAGCGCAGAAAGAGCGCAAACGCCGCGAGCAGGTTCATCGCCCGCAGAGCAACTTCCATCGCGCAATTCCAATTTACCCCGCAGGCCACGGGATTCTGCGCGCGCCAACTCTCGATTTGTTGCCAGAACTGCCCGCTGAGCTTCTCGTCGTTGGTGATCGCGTAGGCGCGACCGAGAGTAATCAGGTGAGACAATCGATTCAGTTCCCACACGACTCGCGCATCGGAACCATCGTTCCGAATCAGATTGATGTCCGCGTGGTAGTCGGGCGGCCAGTCAAACGTCGACAGTGGATCGCGATTCCAGCGAATCTCTTCCCGGCCAAAACATTTCTCGCCAAACCCGAGGAGTGGCCAACAACGTTCTTCCGCGATGTGATTGGCGTGGCTTAGTAATCGGACCGTTGCGTCCGGAAAGATTTGACGCTGCGCTTGCGCCGTCACTG
>QHXE01000622.1 GCA_003222835.1 Acidobacteriota bacterium
CGAAGTCGGAAGATTAGAGGCGAGCTGATTCTGCTCCGGCTCAATGAAATGATCAGTCGAGTTCAAGTAGCACGACACAGCGTTTCTCTCCCCCTTGCTCAGGAGTAGCTCAATCATCGCAATCTAACGCTCGCTGATATTCAACGTCAGGGTGATGAGGCGCGGCGATTACATTCAACCTTCGATTAAATCAATCAAGCTTCGAAACACGCTTCCCGCGCTCGGTCCAACGATTTGATAATCAATAGAGGCGGCCCGAAAGCGACGACGTAAAATGCGTTTGCTTTACCAACCTTCCGATTAAAAAAAGGAGGCCACCTCTGATGAAGTTCTACTGCGGAATCGATTTGAGTGCAAGGGATTTTCACCTGTGCGTGATCGACGAACAACCCCTGGTTGTAGCGAACACCATCCATGGACGGTCCGCTGCCGGCAGGATCGCATTCCATCGCCAAGTGCGGCCACCGTCCGTCGATCGAGCTACAGCAGTGCGGTCGAGGCCGTTGACTATTGCCAGGTCAGGAAAGAACGCGACGCCTGAATATGAGAAGTAGACGATTGGGTCAGCCTCGGTCACCACGCCCGCGTTGTCTGTCACCTGTCCCGAGTCCAGGACTTTCCTCCGTCAAATGAAACATATGGATATGACCGCGTCTCACCATTGATCACGACCATGCTGGCCGCTAGTAGGTGCTGCGGGTCCCGCGAATCGACGGCTATAAAGCTTTCAACGTGCGGATGCGTGCATCTCTCCAAGATTCCCTCCGCTCTACTCCTCAATGTTAGAGACGCGAGACGCGGCCCTACGGAATCGTGGCGGGCGAACCCCTCCACTCTCATAAATTCTACGTCCTTTCCACCTAACGCCTTTCCCGATTGTAATTCTGATACTTGAATCAAATAACATGGCGTAGAGCAAGCTTAAACCGAGTGGCGCGGTCAACGCATAGGCGGGAGAAACTCCGGATCGTATGCTGACCAACGCGAGAGCAAAGACCTGCAGCAACCATGACAAGACGGCGGAAGTGAACAATAGCCAAAGGTCAACGCTCCCGCCGGCGGCAAGCCCAATCGCAGACATTAGAGCAATGAGGGGCGGCACGACAGACATCAAATACATGGATAAGACACTGAACAAAGCAAATGGCAGTGAGAACTTCATCCCTGAGAACCAATTCTTGGTGCTGCACTCCCACATCTCGCCGAAATTTCGATACATGCGCGTACTGAGCAAGTTCGGTGCATGCTCGGTAAACAAACGTGCGCCCGAACGCTTGATCATTTCCGCCAGCCGCACGTCTTCCATCACTTCATCCTTCAACGCTTCATAACCACCGACGCGCTCAAGCACAGTGCGGCGCATCAGAAAGAACCCGCCGATGCCGACAGCTCCCTGCGTCTTTGGGTTACTGATGCGGTAAAAGAGAGTGAACATCAGCAACACCCACACCCAGGTCGGTATCATTACGCGCTCCCAAAATGAGCCGGCTTCAAAGTGCGGGATTAGCGTTATGGCATCACCTTTCTTTTCCAGCGTATGATCGACTGCGGTGCGCATGGCTGCCTTGTCAAAGATCATGTCTGCATCCGTCGCCAGTATCCATTCGCCCCGTGCGTGATTGAACGCTTGCTGCAGTCTTTGGCGAGTGTCTCCAGTATCGCTCCGGTTGCATCCGTCGAGCGGTCATTGACGGCTATCACTTCAAACCGCCCATAATCTTGAGCAAGAAGGGAGCGAATACATTCTGACAGGACACGGTGTTGTTCGTTGCGAGCTGGAACAAGAACTGATACAAGCGGCGTCTCGCTCGTCGTGGCGCGCAAATGATTGGTTGGCAACAAGGGCTTTTGACGAGAAAGACCGTAAAGCGTGAGAACAATACTAATGAGCCAACCAAAAAGAAGAAGCCAGACAAAGCTGGTCAGAATCACCAGAAGGTTTAGTTGAAAGGCAATTGTCGGCATCTCAGTTTCATCGAGAGGCGAAGTTGTCCAACGTCAGAGTTGCCCGGGCGCGGCGATTGCATCCAACCTTCGATTCATCCCTGCCTACGGCAGCCAGTAAATTGTCCCTGATGAACTCTCTTGTTTTCATAGACGCAATCGAAACTGGGACCGTTAACGGAAGTACCATTCGCTCTTGATACGATAGCCGCCCAACGTCGGATTTGACCAGGCGGGCCGATTATGAAGTAAGTCAGTACCGGGAGCGATAGCGACCGGATAACAAGTTGCGAGAGGTTGTTCGACATCGCCGAGCCAAAGAAGAAGAACTTTTATGTTGTTTTGTTCTTCAATTCCTGATAAGAAGCAATCTACTAGGCATCTTTCCTGTTAGGTGAAAGGAGATTCTCATGGACAAGATTCGCTTAGGGTTCATCAACTTTCTCGCGGCCGTAGTCCTTTTCCTCTGCTGTAGTTCGTTTGCACAGGGGCAGGCGGATAGAGTTTTTATTTCAGGAATGGGCGATGATGCCTCTGCTTGCAGCCGCACTGTGCCTTGCAGGACATTTGCCGGGGCTCTTTCCAAAGTCGCTACCAGAGGTGAGATTGACGTACTTGATTCCGGTGGCTTTGGAGTCGTTACCATCAGTAAGTCAGTGACGATTGACGCGACCGGCGTTTTCGCGGGGGCGCACACCATAATTGGTAATGTGATTAATATCGTTGCCGGAGCAAGCGATGTAGTAGTGTTGCGCAATCTCTCAATTAACGGGCTGGGAAAGGCGGACAACGGGATCAAGTTCATCAGCGGCAAGGTGCTTTATCTGGAGGACTGCCTCATAAAGAATTTCCGCGATTATGGCATTGATTTTGAGCCTTCAGTCGGGAGCACGCTGGTTATCCGGAATTCGATCATCATAAACAATGGTACGGAGACCACAAGCGTTTTGGGTACCGTGCGCGGTAGCGGCGGAGCAGTGTTGGTTAAATCTGCATCGGGGACGGCCTTTGCCGCGATTGATAATACCCAAATGGCCGGCAATTTCCTCGGTATCAACGCCAGAGACAACAGCAAGATCACAGTCAATAACAGCACTATTGCGAGGAATATTTCGATCGGGCTGCTGGCCTTCACGGACTCGAACGCTCCGGCAGAAATGAACGTCGAACATTCTGTGGTAACGCTCAATTTGGTTGGGATTCAATCAGGCGGCTGTTCGGATGTTCAAGCAAGGGGTGCGACTACGGTGCGCATCTCGGCTGTAAATGTCACCAGCAATATTGCCACCGGTCTGCTGAGCGGATGTCCCGTTCCAGGAGGTGGCGGCCCGGCAGCCATTATTTCGGCCAGGAACAATACGATAATGGGTAATAATCCAGACGGAGCACCCACCTCAACATCCCCACAGCAGTAATGAGTTGTTCGGTTGCGGCCTTCAGCAGTTTAAGTTTCTTCTTGCAGCCTTGGCTCAGTCTCCAGCTCTGGATACTTGCCTCTGATATTTCGATAAAAAGCCCGTATTTTGTTCATGTCTTCCTTAACATTCCCGCTGGGTATCACAAACATGCCCAAGCCACATAACCTTCTCTCGTAGTCCAGATAACCGAGACCTATCGGCACTCCACTCTGAGACGCAATATGATAAAAGCCTGACTTCCAAAGGGCCACTTTACCTCTGGTTCCTTCCGGCGGAATAGCCAGAACCAGATAATCGCTGCTTTTAAATTTTTCCGCCGTCTGGATAACCAGGGACTGGGGTCCTCGTCTATCTACCGGAATGCCACCCAGTCTGCGCATAAGCCATCCCCAGGGGAAAATGAACAGCGTGTGTTTGCCAAACCAGGAGATACGGACACGCATTGCATAGGCTGTGGCCAACATAAATGGTAAATCCCAGTTGGATGTATGAGGCGCCGCTATAAAAACAAATTTGCTGTAGCTTGGAGCTTCTCCATAAATCTTCCAGCCAAATAGCTTGAGCCATAATCTTCCGATACGGTATGAAAGCAGTGTCTCCTTCCTTCTCAAGCCGCCTCCCTGTTTCTTCTCAGACATAACTGAACATCAGAGTTGGCCCGATTACCTTCAACCTTCGATTCCATTAATCAACTGAAAAAAACGCGCGCCGCACTCCGGTCCAACGAAGTTGTTGGAATGCGCCACGATTAGAAAAAGTCTCTCATCGCAAAGGAGAGCACGCCCTTTTTGAAGTCGAAGATAACGCGACCTTCTTGCTGAACAGGTTTCCGTTCCAATGTCATGGGTTGAAAACGGGCAACCACCGCTGCTTTGACGCAGTAGGGCCATAAGGTTTCCGGACCCGATAGCGCGAGCCAATCGAATCACATAAGTAATGCCGAGCCTTTCGGCTGCGCGACAGATATTGTCCAAGATCTCACGCCGCTTCGCATCGGTAAGCGGTTCGTCGGAGAAAGGGGGACGCCACGATTCGATCGAGGCCGAGTCAATGTCCATGGCGGGGTCGCCCGTCAGACGTTCGCGGAACGTGCAGATAAGAAGAGCTGCGAGAGAAAAGGTTTTCATGGTTCACCTCGAACTAGCTCGCGTGTTAAAGAAGCATTCCAACGTCTGAGTTCAGGTGGCGCGGGCGGTGGCACGCAACCCGCGCCGGACCAAGCTAGTTGAGAAAAGCGCTATCCCGCGCTCACCTGCAACGAATTGTTGGGTTGCGCCCACGATGGAACCAACGCCGCAACGAGCTACGGTTTGAGCTTTTCTATCAAGTCCACCATGGTATTCTTTGCCGGATCTAGGAGAATCAACTTCAGGGCCGAGTCACCCACCACATCAATCATCAAACGCTCGTTGCTTTTAGTGTCAGCTAGTTTTAGTACCACACGCCCACTCTTATTGTTCACTACAATACCGGCCCTTTCATTCCCCCCTTGATTATTGCCACCAATTAACAGACCAGCGTAGCCTTTGTCATCCGCGAACAGGCTGACCGCCTCTCTAGTGGAATAATCCAAGCCAAGATTGACGCGACCATCCTCCAACACTCCGAAGCCGCCGCGCTCATTTCCATTCTTATCCATGAAGTTGATTCCTGCTGACGGGCTGATTCGCTTTACGACCTTGCCCAGAATCTGGGGATCGGGCGTATAACCGACCGCGACGCGGTCTGCTCCATCTTCGCCGAGTACAAGCATTCCGGTAGCATCATCTTGCCGCTTCCGCCCGGTGGTTTTCGGAACTGGAGCACCGAGCAGTATACGTTCACGCCCCTTCTCGTCCACGATGATTAACCCGCGCACCCGTAGTACATCAGTCTTTTGGTCATCGGTTGCCGAGCCAGATGAAAGGCCGGCGAATACGGCAACAGAAAACGCCGCAGTTAAAAGCCAGGCGACTTGAAGTACGACAAATCTCCTTTTGAGGCGAACCAGCTGATGTTGCAGGCTTTGTGTTGTGTTATGTTCCATGCTCTTCCCTCCGCGCGTTTGAGAGACCCGAAGGTCGTTACAATTGAAAGTAGCTCCAAAAGGTTTTGACTATTTGTCGCTACCGCTTCCGATCCTTGACAAGTAGCAACCCAACGTCGGAGTTGACCGGGCGGCGCGATTTCATTCAACCTTCGCCGCACCAATCAAGTTAAGAAACACGCTCCCGCCGCTCGCGTCCAACGAGTTGTTGAACTAAGCGCTAATGCGCAGCTAAAAGCAACTTCACTCAGTAACTCGATCACTCTCAATCGCGAGCCGTGCACGCCTACACTTCCTGATGAAAGATTCCAATTTCTATCTGGAGGTGTAGTCAATGACCGAACTGCGAAAGAGAATGATCGAGTGTCTTCAGCTTAGAGGCTTATCCGAACGCACTCAAGAGAGTTACGTCCGGGCAGTGCGCCAACTGGCGGAACACTATCACAAGTCACCCGACCTGATCACCGAGGAAGAACTGCGCCAGTACTTCCTTTTCCTCAAGAACGTCAAGCATTACGCGCGCAATACCACCACCATCGCCATCTGCGGCATTAGGTTCTTCTTCGAGCGCACGTTGGAAAAAGAGTGGACCATCTTCAACCTCGTCCGTCCAGCGCCGGAGAAGAAACTGCCGGTCATCCTCAGCCTTGAAGAAGTGCGCCAGATTCTAGGGCACATCAGACTGCCACGCTACCGTAGCTGTCTTGCCACGATCTACTCTTGCGGATTGAGACTGCAAGAAGGCACCCATCTGCAGGTCGCCGACATCGACAGCGCCCGCATGATGATTCACGTCCGCCACGGCAAGGGCGCCAAAGATCGCTATGTCCCGCTGCCCGAACGAACGCTCCAGTTGCTGCGCCACTACTGGATCACTCATCGCAATCCACTGCTGCTGTTTCCTTCACCGGGCCACGGCGAGGTGCCCTTGGCCACTGCCACTGAACCGATGCACAAGCGCAGCGTGCAGGATGCTTTCCAGGCCGCTCTGCAAGACAGCGGTAACAACAAACGCGCATCGGTGCACACGTTGCGCCATTCCTGGGCCACGCATCTGCTCGAAGCCGGGGTCAACCTGCGGCTGATCCAGGAGTGGCTGGGCCACAGTTCGCCCGCCACTACTAGCGTCTACACGCACCTGACCGTGAAAGCCGAACACCTCGGCGCCGCGGCCATCAACCAGCTCATGAGCGACCTCTGAGTCGAAGTCGCTGATGGTCGAAGTGGCCGAGATCTTTCGGCTGCATGGCCCCACCTATCGAGAGAAGTTCGGCAATCGGATGCTGCCCTCACATCTGCGGGCCATGCAGGACATCGAACAATGTCGCACCGCCAGCCTTGGCGGCCAACTCTATTACTGTGCCCAGTGCGACCAGCAACGTTACAGCTATCATTCCTGCAAGAACCGCCACTGTCCCAAGTGCCAGAACGAGCAGGCCAATGAATGGCTCCAACAGCAAAAGGATCTGCTGCTTCCCACTCATCACTTCCTCGTCACCTTCACCCTGCCTGCCGAGTTGCGCGCGGTCGCCCGCCGCCATCAGAAGACGATCTACAACCTGCTCTTTCGCGCTTCCTCCGCAGCTCTGCAGCAACTGGCCCAGGACCCAAGGTTCGTTGGAGGTCGTGTGGGCATGGTCGGAGTACTGCATACCTGGACCCGCCAACTCCTCTATCATCCCCACGTTCATTACCTCGTCACCGGCGCTGGTCTGACTGATGACGGCCACTGGCGCTCCTCACGGAAAAACTTTCTCGTGCCCGTCAAAGCGCTGTCACCAATCTTCCGCGCCAAGTTCCGCGATGCCCTCAAGCAGACCGAACTCTTTACTCAGATACCGTCCCGCATCTGGCGCAAAGACTGGGTCGTGCATTCCGAACCGGTCGGCTCAGGCCAGCCAGCCTTCCAGTATCTCGCCCCTTATATCTTTCGCGTCGCTATCAGCAACAACCGCCTCCGTTCACTGGAGCATGGCGCGGTCACTTTCGCTTACAAAGAGTCGGCCACTGACCAACTCAAGCATTGCACCCTCACCGCCGAAGAGTTCATCCGTCGCTTCCTCCAACACGTGCTCCCACCGCGCTTCATCAAGGTCCGTTACTATGGTCTGCTTAGCCCTGCTTATCGTCAACTGCTACTGAAAGCCAGACAACTACTCTCAACCACCACCAGCAAACTAAAGAGCCAAGAGGTAAAAACCGCCAACTCGCTTGGGCCGCTAAGTTGTCCCCACTGCAGCGGGCCACTCACGCTGCTCGCTCCCATCGCCAGAGGTCGCGCCCCATGAAACTTCAACAGTTGGCAATTGTCGTCTTCCTTATTTCCCCGACCTCGGCGGCAAACTGCTCTCGCCGTCACTGCCGAACTCTGTCTGCGACCGCAAAAAAACCAGCCTCACTAGCTGGCTTCCTCTTCCTCAAATTCAACTTGACTCTCCCGTTCGCTCTTTTTCCTCCCCTGGCCCCAACTTCACTCCAGCCTCATCTCCTCAACCTCATCACTCAAACTCCAAATAGCTTCTAACCCGGCTTAGTCCAACACAGAATTGTGTGGCGGCTTCCTCTTCCGCCACTCTCCTTTTTCGCACCACGCCCCACACTAATTCTTAATACGTTGGATTGCGTACGATGTTAGAGGCCCTCGTCGGCAAGATATTCGTGGATAGCACGCTGCGCTCCCACGAGATGTTGCCCCCAATGTATTTGAAAGTTAAAGCGCC
>QHXE01000623.1:0-1995 GCA_003222835.1 Acidobacteriota bacterium
GCACCCGTGCCTTTGAGATTTGAGTTGGCCCGTTCCCTTTAGCTGCTCTTACGCACTCAAAGTAGTCATCAATACATGGCATTAGAACATCCGAGCGCCAAGCTTCAAGGCACACGTCCTCTAACATTCCAGCATTCTGTCCGTCGGGGAAAATCATAATCCCTACGGTTGGAGTGCCCGGTTGTATGTTTCCGGAAATATTCGGTGTTGCAAAGCCGCGATTGTTCAGGTGATTCCTCACGCTAGTGAATGCATTCAGGGCATTTGTGTCAGCGTCCCGGGTAACACCTAGCGAAATGAGGTTGGCGAATCCGGGACGAAGCTTTAGCGCATCGAGGTAATCTGGCAGCTTCTGTTTCCCTCCGTATTCTTCAACCCTTACCTCCTCAATCTCCAAGTGACTGAGCAGCGCATCAAAGATGAACACCTCATCTTTTCCTTCGCCGATTAGCAATTTGGGACGGTCAAGTTCTCGTGGGACGACTGGTAAGTTTTCAGTAGGATCGGGAGTTGGCACTAACGTACCTCCAGGCTCATCTCAACAGATGTTTCCAACGTCCTTTTGTCATATGTCACCGCTTTAATATCGTCATTGGTACGTTCGAGGCGATGGAGACGCAAGTCGTAAATCTTACTCTCAAGAAAAGCGTCGTGAGCGGATTTTATGCATTCCCAACTATGCGTCGTAGCGAAAATCTGAGTATCCGAACGACGTGCGGCTTCCGCTATTGCCCGCCAGACTCTTGTCAAGACTGAGTGATGCAGCCCGCTCTCGACTTCATCAATCAGGACCACTCCGCCCGAAGCGTTTGTGATCTCCAATACGAGTGAAAGCAAGCGCACCATCCCTTCACCCATTTGTGACATTGGTACTCGTCTTCCTATACCGATATCGCCGTAGATCATTGCTGGCCCTTCGGAAGTCGAGACGGCTAAACTCTTAAGTCGAGGTTCGATAAGCTGCAAGACCTGGACAACCTCATCTTGCCGACCAACATCAGCAAGTTGGCTGAACCATTTTGTGTCGTCTTGCGAAGAGCGCGAGCAAACATTAAAGAGTAGCCTGACAGGGACCGAATCGAACACATATGGCTGAGGTAAACGACTACCACTTCTGTCGATTCTCCATATCCGTGTTCCATCGATGCCCTCGACTTGTACGTGTAGGTAAAGATTCTGAGCATCATCAAGGGGTATATCGCCAAATACGGGAATACCGTCTCCGTCGGCGTGGCCGATCCACCAATCCATAGTTAATCGAGTCTTAACATCTTTGCGGGTGCTAACCAACTCCACCCCATCACTCAAATTCTTGCCATGAAATAACCAGCCCCACTTGGTAACATTATCCAAAGGGTATTTGATGTCTTTGAAACCTCGAAATATATTGTGCTCAGTTGAACTTTCCTCGGTGTTTGACTCCAGATTTGATCTGAAAGCCTTTACTGGTGTCAGGTTCAAATACATCGCTTCGAGAAGAGCTGTTTTACCGACGTTGTTTGATCCTGTAATCAGGTTGACACGTTCAAGGGGTTCGAACTTAAAGTCCCGGAAGCCTCGAAAGCTCTTAATCTCAAATGAATCGATCATGCTAGATTATCCCTTTTGTTCGATGGCGACTTTATCATATATCATGTGACTGGATGCCATCTATCCTGAACTTCCTACGGATCGTTTGACGAAGCTGATTCTCAATTATGCTCGGGCGTGTTGACTGGAATGAACTAGGCAAGCGTAATGCTTCAGCTTTAACGAAACAACTACAGTCAAAGAATTATCGAGTCGCCTTTTCCGATGAGGACGTGGATTCGGAATACAAGGTGGTGTGATTTCGCGCCGAGAACTCAAGGGACCAATTGTTCTTCATGCAATTGGTGTGAGAGAGCTGTTAATTTGGCGTCCATCTGAACTGTGATGTCCAGTATCTCAACGCCGACAAGCTTCTCACCTTCGTAAAGCCCGACTACTCCATCTTCCGGATCATCTTTAATAGAA
>QHXE01000623.1:2058-5637 GCA_003222835.1 Acidobacteriota bacterium
TCATTCTCGCCAGATAATCTTCGCTTTATCAATCGCCCGACGGATAGCTGCCGTTATGACGAAACCGTCACGCTGGCCCAATTCTTTGTAGAATACGTGCAAATAAGCAGCTGGGCCGAGGGCCACAACTGCAATAAGACTAGCATTGCGCCCCAGCAAAATATACTCCGGGCTTTCAATCGCTTCAAGAACGAGGGAGTAGTCGCTGTAGGAGAATTCCGCGTGATGATCAAGGACGTGCTCCCAACGCTCTTCGGTCAGCCGTATTGGGACGCCTTTGAGTGACAGGGAAGTTCCAAGTATCAAAATAAGTTCGCTCCTTGCGAATAGTTCCCTCGGACGGTTAATCTCGCGAATTGTGCACGAACCAAGAGAAAACCGCCATCTGCTTTTTTGGGGCAATACAACTGCAGAGGGTCGCAACTCAGTTTGAATCGCCATCATGCTCTCGCGTGAATTTCATTACCGTTGGGAATACGATCTCGAATCGTCACCGGAACAACTTTGGCCGCTCGTCGCGGATACGAACCGCTTCAATCGTGACACCGGCGTACCTGCGGTTGAATCGGTTATCAGTGAAAGCAAAGGACTGAAAAATGCGCGACGGCGTCTGCGGCTTTCGACATTTGGCATACCCATTGAGTGGGAGGAGCAGCCGTTCGAATGGGTACGGCCGCGACGTTTCGGGGTCGTACGCCGATACAGCAAAGGGCCGGTGGCGGAGTTGCGCGTGCGCGCCGAATTAAGTCCGCTTGAAGCGTTAGGGAATGATTCATCATCGCAGAACAAACAATCATCCGGAACGAAACTCGTTTATGAAGTATGGGCCCGCACGAAGAACATAATTGGCCTGATCGCCATCCCAATTCAAATTGGCGTGATCAGCGCGCGCAATTTTGCTCGCGCTTTTCGTGAATACGATGAACTCGCCAAACATGGACGCACGAGCCTCAGCGTTTCACGCGATGTCGAATTCGTTCCTGGCGGCAGAGCGCGCCTGCTCGATCTCAGCGAGAAGCTGGCCGCGCAGGGAATTGATAGCGAGCTGGTCGCATTGCTGGTAGACACAATTGAGAACGCAGACGATTTTGCGCTGGCGCGAATCAGGCCGTACGAGTTGGCGCGGCTGTGGAACCAATCAAAACGAGCGGTCCTGGAAGGATGTCTCTACGCGACGAGAGTCGGAATATTGGACTTGCAATGGAATTTAATTTGTCCAATGTGTCGCGGTGGCGCCGCCAGGGACTCTCTGAAGGACATTTCTTCAAACGTTCATTGTCCGGGGTGCGAGATCGATTTTTCCGTGAACTTTGAACAATCGATCGAGCTTACTTTTCGACCAAATGGATCGATTCGCGAAATCGAGACAGAGAATTTCTGCATAGGCGGACCGCAAGTAACTCCACATGTGGCCGTACAACAACTGTTACCTCCCAAGTCCAGTAGAACGATCGACTTATCGTTGGAAGAGGGACGATATCGATTGCGCACCTTAAGTCTCTCGGGTTGGCAGCAACTCCGCGCGACCGAAAATGGAGAGAGAAGTTTGACCCTGCTGGCCGGAACCGATGGCTGGATGGGTAAAGAATTGGTGATTGCGAAGGATGCCATGCTGACGCTCGAGAATGCGAGCGATGCCGAGCAGCTATTCATAATCGAACGCACCGCCTGGACTGACGACGCGGCGACCGCCGCAGAGGCCACCGCGCTGCAAGTGTTTCGCGATTTGTTTGCGACCGAAGCGCTGCGCCCCGGGGAACAGATTTCCGTCGGCACCCTGACCGTGCTGTTCACGGATTTAAAGGGTTCGACGCGACTCTATCGAGAGATTGGGGACGCAACCGCATTCGGTCAGGTGATGAATCACTTCGATGTGTTGAGAGAACTCGTCGCGGATGAAGATGGCGCCCTGGTGAAGACAATCGGCGATGCGGTGATGGCCGTCTTTCGCCAACCGGTTGCGGCCCTGAAATCGATGATGAAGGCGCAGCAACGATTGGCATTTCCTGTTGACGGAACGCAGCCGTTGATGCTGAAGGCCGGAATTCACGTTGGGCCATGTATTGCTGTGACGCTAAACGATCGGCTGGATTATTTCGGCTCAACAGTCAACTTGGCGGCGCGTTTGGAAGGACAATCAACGGGAACCGATGTTGTGATTTCGGATGCGGTCTATTCTGATCCGGAGGTGCGAAAGCTTTTGAGCGATCCGGCTAATGGCTTTGTGGCTTCGCGTTTTGAAATGGCTTTGAAGGGGTTTGACGAAGAAACGTTCGAACTGTGGCGGGTAGCTGCGGCAGAGAGAGTCAGTCGCGCCGTTTAGACGCCGGAGTTGTCCAGGAGCACAACTCCTTCGGCTTAACGACTGAGGGATTACCGTAATGTCACTAATCGAAACTCGCGAAGTCACGCGCATCTATCAGATGGGAGCCAACCAGGTGGCCGCGTTAGAGCGCGTCAGCATGGGCGCCGATGAGGGCGAGTTTATCGCGATTCAGGGAACCTCTGGTTCGGGCAAGTCGACGCTGCTGAATTTACTTGGCGGGCTTGATCGACCGACCAGTGGCGACGTCCTCTTTGATTCTCAGCCGCTGGCGCCTCTTACCAAGAAACAAATGGCGCGCTACCGGCGCTTCTCAGTCGGCATGATCTTTCAGAATTTTAATCTGATTCCGACGATGACTGCGGCCGAGAATGTGCGGTTGGCCTTGGCGTTCGGCGGATTGCGCGGCGTGGCGCGCAAAGAGCGCGCGAGAGATTTGCTGAATCGCGTCGGGTTATCGGATCGCATGGATCATCGGCCGGCGGAATTGTCGGGCGGGGAGCAACAACGCGTGGCCATCGCGCGGGCGCTCGGGAATCGGCCGCGAGTTTTGCTTGCCGACGAGCCAACCGGGAACTTAGACTCGACGCGCGCGCATGAGCTACTGGCATTGCTTAGAGAAATGGTTCACCGGGACAACTTGACGGTGCTGCTGGTGACTCATGATCATGAATTAGCGACCAGCTACGCGGATCGAATCATTATGATGAAGGATGGAAAGGTAGTTTGAAATTTCGGATTGCGAATTTCGGGTTGCGGAATTGTGAAGAGCGCCACCTGCTGATTGTGGTGCGAGCCTCTGCCTGATCGTTGTTCGCGAAATTCGCAATTCGCAATCCGAAATCCGAAATCGAGGTGCCGCCATGTCAACAGTAACCCCTCAAGAGATGACGCTGGATGCGATTCGTTCGGTGCCGTTGTTTGCGTCGCTGGACGATGAGGCCGCTAACGATCTTCGCAACCTGCTACGCATTCGCGACGTGCCCAGCGGCGCCCCGTTGTTTCGCGCAGGCGATCAGGGCGATGCCATGTACCTGATTGAAAGCGGTCGGGTGCGAATTACCATTAGCGACGATGATCAAAAAGAGATCGTTTTGGCAGAACTGGCCCAGGGTGATTTCTTCGGCGAGATGGCAATCATCGACGGCAAGCAGCGCTCGGCCAATGCCACGGTCACGGAAGAAGCACGGCTGGCGGTGTTGTCCCGAGAAAACTTTCTGGGCTTCATTCATGACAATCCGAAGGTCGCTTTAGAA
>QHXE01000624.1 GCA_003222835.1 Acidobacteriota bacterium
TGCGCAGAACTCATCATCCACGAGTCGCTGATATTATAGAGGCTATCGAGGCCTTAGCTACGAATCCGCGGCCGCCGGGATCCGAGAAACTCACGGATCGTCCCGAGCGACGCATCAGAATAGGAAGTCACCGCGTGCTTTATGTGGTCGATGATACCGGCCGAACGATTACGATTGTTTCCATCGCTGACCGACGCGAAGTTTACCGTTGATTCAATGAAAGCAATGATCTTAGCTGCAGGTTACGGTGAACGGCTCTGGCCGCTCACGGGCGATCGTACAAAGCCCGCGTTGCCCGTTCTCGGCAAGCCGCTGGTTGGCTACGTGGCTGAGTATCTATCGAAGTTTGGGATAAGAGACGTGGTGGTGAACCTGCATCATCAGCCTGAGTCCGTCCGACGCTCTTTAGGTGACGGCAGCCGGTTCGGGGTCGCGTTGCAATATGTTTACGAGCCGGTGATCCTGGGAACGAGCGGCGCTCTGGATAACGCCCGAGATCTCTTGCAAGGGGATACTTTCGTGGTCGTCAACGGCAAGATAATCACCGACATCGATCTCACCGCTGCGCTCGAAACGCACCGGCGCACAAGAGCCCTGGCCACACTCGTGTTGCAAAAGAACGTCGCGCGCGCGCGCTTTAGCATCGTCGAGACTGAAGGTGGATTCGTGAAAAGATTTGGTGGAATGCCTTTGCCGAACGAAGGGCCGTCAGACGACAAACTGAAGTTTGTCGGACATTATACGCCGCTGATGTTCACTGGTATTCAGATTTTGGATTCCCGAATCTTTGATTACATTCCCCGCGGAGTGTTTTCACACTCGACAGTTGAAGTTTATCCGGAGGCAATCGCCAGAGGCGAACTAATTGCGGCGCATGTCGCCCAGGGACGTTGGTACGAACTTTCCACATTGCAGAGATATCTCGACATTAGTCTGGCGTTGCTGCGAGCGGACGGCCTCGACACGTATACCGGCCGGAATTCATCGATTGAGACGGCGGCCGACGTGCATGATTCGATTTTATGGGACGGTGTAATTGTCGAAAAAGGCGCGAGCGTTAGACGCGCGGTTCTCGGTGACGCAGTGCGGGTGCCTGCCGGTGATCGAATTGAAGATGCGGTAATCGTTCGAGCTGATTTAGTCGCGGGAGTAACTCCGCCCGCCAGAGCGTTGAAGGGCGAGATCAAGGGCGAGAACTTTGTCGTCTCTTTATCGCGATGATAAGATTCGATTAACCGACGCGGGTGATGGGTGTCGGGTGTGGGGTGTGGAACCAGTTTTGTTTAGACTCTTAATCCGAAGTCGTTTCTTATCTGGGACAAAATAACAAGCCTTTATTGTTCACACCCAACACCCTAAACCCAACACCTTAGATCTTCGTTGCATGAGTTCAGCCATTCAAATTAGTTCTAATGTTTTCACTACTAGCGCGCGCGATCGCATCGCCTCTTACGTGGCGAAGCACCAACGTGCCCGCAAGTGCGAGATTGTGGCGCTCACTCCGGATGCTTCCACCCGCGAGTACTTTCGTATTCCGTGGGACAAAGGAACGGCTGTGGCCGCCGTTTATCCCGAGCCGTTCGATCCCGCGGTGCATCCTTACCTCGACGTGACGCGTCTTTTCGTCGAAGCGGGATTGCCGGTGCCCGAAGTGTACGACACCGACGGCGCATCCGGCATCATTGTGCAGGAAGATCTGGGCGACCGACAGTTGTATCAGGTTTTCGAAACGGCATCGGAGGAAGAGCGCGAGACTCTAATCGAGCAGGCCATCGAACTCATCGCGCGAATTCAAGCTGCGACAAGCAGAGCATTCGAACGCGAATCAATCTCGAGCCGTCTGGCATTCGATGAGCCCAAGCTTGCTTGGGAGTTAAACTTTTTCTTCGAACATTACTTCGGGAGCTTGCGACGTGAGACCCTGAGACACGGTGAAGCGGCCGAGTTGAAAGCCGAGCTCAATGATATTGCCGCCGAACTGTCGGCACGTCCGCGCGTGCTTTGTCACCGCGACTATCATTCGTTCAACTTGATGCTCGACAAGCACGATCGCCTGCGGATCGTCGATCACCAGGACGCGCGCATGGGTCCGGCCAGCTATGATCTTGTCTCGCTGTTGCTCGACCGTGTGCTGGCGATGCCGCCGCTTGCAGAGATACGCGAGCGCCGGCTCTTTCTGCTTGCGGCGCGCGACCGTCTCGGCCTGGAGCCTTACGATCCGGATGAGTTTGCTCGTGAGTTTCGCTTGATGACTGTCCAGCGCTGTCTGAAAGCGTGCGGCACGTTTTCGTACCAGACAGGCGTGCGCGGACGCGTCGATCCATACGCACAATTCGTCGAGCCAATGCTGTCCATTACGCTCCAGGCGGCCGAATGGCTGGAACGCTTTCCGGTTCTACGAAAAATGATAAATGAGCGAATTGGACTCCATTCTGTTTGACGAAAGAAATCACCACAGAGACCGGAGAGGCTTCACAGAGAAGCACGGAGCTTTTCTCTGTGCGCCTCTGTGCGATCTCTGGGTCTCTGTGGTAAACAATCTCTGGAACACACGAACTGAATATGGGACAGATCTATATTACTGAATTATCTCAACACGTCGGCGAAGAAGTTACCCTCAAAGGCTGGCTCTACAATATGCGCTCCAGCGGCAAGCTGTTGTTTCCGCAACTGCGCGACGGCACCGGCATCGTGCAATGCGTCGTCGCCAAGAACTCTGTCACACCCGAAGTTTGGGAAGCATTGAAGCCTCTGGGCCAGGAATCTTCGTTGGTCGTCACCGGCAGGGTCCGAGAAGACAGTCGCGCGCCGGGCGGCGTCGAGATCGATGTCCGCGACGCCCAGATCCTACAGAACGCTCACGATTATCCCATCACTCCGAAAGAACACGGGACTGAATTTCTTTTGGATAATCGTCACCTTTGGCTGCGCTCGAAAAAGCAACATGCGATTCTGAAGATACGGCATACAGTCGTAAAAGCGGTGCGTGATTTTCTCGACAATGACGGCTTCACGCTCTGCGATACGCCCATCTTCACGCCGGCTGCGTGTGAAGGAACCACGACACTGTTCGAAGTCGATTACTTCGGCGGCGAAAAAGCTTATCTCACTCAGTCAGGCCAGCTCTACAACGAAGCGACGGCCGCCGCGTTTGGCAGGGTCTATTGCTTTGGTCCAACCTTTCGCGCCGAGAAATCAAAGACGCGCCGTCACCTGACTGAGTTCTGGATGGTTGAACCCGAAATCGCTTACGCGACGCTTGACGACGTAATGGATCTCGCGGAGCGATTCCTTTCGTACATCGCTGCGCGCGTGCTCGAAGACCGCGGTGAAGAATTGAAAGCGTTGGAGCGCGACATTTCAAAACTCGAAGCGATCGTACCGCCATTTCCTCGTCTGCACTACGACGAAGCGATGAAGATTCTGGATGAAGGATTCGAGCAAGGCGCGCTCGAACAAAAGTTTGAGTGGGGAGGCGATCTCGGTGCGCCGGACGAAACCTATCTCTCCAGCAAGTTCGACAAGCCGGTCATGGTTCATCATTATCCGTCGGCAGTGAAGGCTTTTTACATGAAGCGCGATCCTGAACGCGATGAATTGGCATTAGGCGTAGATGTGCTGGCGCCGGAAGGTTATGGCGAGGTCATCGGCGGCGGCGAGCGTGCTACGTCACTTGAATTCTTACAGAAGCAGATCGCGGCACACGATCTGCCACCAGAGGCGTTTGAATGGTATCTCGACCTGCGCCGCTACGGCAGCGTGCCGCACGCCGGATTCGGCATGGGCGTCGAGCGTTGCACCGCGTGGATGTGCGGCATCGAAAGCCGTAGGACCTGACTGGGGAGAGTCGAGACCGAATCCCGTAGGGATGCAATGTTTATAGAAACGCTCGAACCGATTGATCTCGGAGCGCCCATTTATGAGCGAACGATAGTCGGTTGCGCTCCTAAAGGAGCAACTACATCTCAATTGTGCCTACCCTGCTATAGACATTTCACCGCTACGCGGTTTTTCCGACGGACTCCTGAAGGAGGCTTGTGAATTAATCGCCTTCAGTTACCCAGGCGTGAACGCCTGGGCTAGAGAAAAGAGTTTTTCCGCCCCGCGGTTAGAAAGGGGTGTCCGGTTGGATTGGTTTTTCAGCAGTCATGGACGAGCAACTCCGAACCGAATTCAACGAATGGGCCCGCGCCGGGAAGGGCGAGAGCATGGAGAAGGGCCACCGACCCGTTGGCGAACAGGCGATTGCGCGGATGCGGATCTCGCCGGGGGCGCGGGTGCTGGATGTCGGCTGCGGATCGGGATGGGCGACTCGGATGCTTGCTGAGTATGCATTCAACGGTCAAGTTATCGGCCTCGATATTTCAGATGAGATGATTCGCGTTGCACGCGAGTCCTCGCGCTCATTTGCTAAGGTTAACTTTGAGATCGCCAGCGCCGAGCAATTACCATTCAACGAGCATGAATTCACGCACGCTTTTTCGATGGAGTCTCTTTATTATTACCGGAATATTCCGCAGGCGCTAAGAGAGATTCATCGCGTCCTGAAACCTTCCGGACTGTTCGTCGCGGTCGTGGATCTTTATTGGGAGAACGAGGCCACGCACCAATGGATCGATACTTTGAATGTGCCGGTCGAACTGCTCAGTGTGGATGACTACCATTCGTTATTCATCGATGCCGGTTTTATCAACATCCGTGACGAGCGTCTATTTGATCCGGCTCCGATACCGGAAAATTACACGGGCAGCTCTTTCAAGAGCAGGGAAGATTACGAAGAATACAAACGAGCAGGATCGCTCATGATGAGCGGCGAGGTGGCCCAGTGAGCGCGACCCCGGAACGAATCGTGACGATCTTCGGCGGCTCTAAGTGTCGCGAGTCTGATTTGGAATACGTGCAGGC
>QHXE01000330.1 GCA_003222835.1 Acidobacteriota bacterium
CGCAACGCTTTGGCCAGCGCGCAAGCAGGCGTCGGGGTCATGGCAACGAAACCGCGAAGTCGCGGACGCGACTTCCTGGTTGGCGTCATTCTTGTGTTATGTTTTGCGGGCCTGTTACTCGCGACCGGTGCTTACGTTCGCTCGTTGATTAGACGGCAGACGACCACGCAAACGACGACGACCAGTATAATCGGGCAACAGGCAGTTACGACGACCGATCTAAATTTGCGCGACGGTCCCAGCGCCTCGAATGATCAGATTGGATTGGCTGAAGCAGGATCGCGGGTTCGCGTCCTCAACGCTAACGGCAGCAACAACTGGTGCGAGGTGCAGGTCTTGCAACACAGTCGTCCAAAAGACGATCCAACTTCAGCCGATCGCGGCTGGGTCAATAAAAGGTTCTTGAAGTTTGATTAGATAACCTCTAGGACTTATACGACCTACATGTCCTATGCGTCCTATCGCAACTATGGGCTTAATTGAATCCATTCGACGCTGGATCGACGGCGAAACGACCGACGATCTCCTGGAACAAGCAGACGAGAGCACGCGACCGCGGCGTGTCTGGGAAGAATTTCTCGTTAAGATCGCGCGTGAAGTCGAAGCTGTCATGCAGCGGGAGATGATCACTCCGCCCGGAGGGGTGACCTTCATTCCCCGTGATTATATCGTCTATCTCAGTAGTGAAGACGATAAGGATTGGCAGGGCGACAAGCGGCGCGCCTTGGAACAGGGACTGTTTCACGTCCTCTCTGAACGCGCGCGTGAGTTGGCCGGCTCAATGCAATTGCAAACAAAATCATTCGCCATTGAATTGCGAGTTGACGGCACTCTGAATAAAGGCGAGTTTCGCGTGCAACCGCTTTGGGACGAAACGGAATCCGGCCATACGATGGTTACTATTCGGCCCGCCTCTGCGCCGAGCGCCGCGCCCATCATCGCCGAATCCGAAACTGACGCTACTTCACCGCCCGAAGTTCAGGGCGATGAGATTACGGTCGTGCGGCCACGGGTCGTCGACCTCTATTCGATTGAGCTTTGGCGTGAAGGAGTAAGGCAGTCTGTAGTCAAGATCACAAAGCCGGAAATCACAATTGGCCGCGGTTCAAGATCGGTGGCAGTCGATCTGCCTTTGAAAGGCGATCCCGAAATCAGCCGCGTTCATTCCACCTTAACGCTGGACGATCAAGGCCGCTATTGGCTGACACCGAAAGGTCGAAATCCAACCTTGATTTCCGGACGTGAACTCCCACGCGAGCAACGCACGATGGTAAGCCCGGACGAGAAGATCGGCATTTGCAGCTTCACGCTACGCATCCAACCAAAGTAGCTTCATTTTGATTTAATGCCTTGATGCGGTGGCCGCGAACGTATCACCATCAAGATCGGAAATCATCTGACTAAGTAATGGACCCACGCTCTGAATATCGTCGTAGTTCCTGCCAAGCAGTTTCATTAGTCGTTTCTCTTTGACCGTACCTTTGATTTCCCTCAGGAATGCCCGGCAGAAGGCGCAAATCACTTCAGGGGCAAACTGAGTTCCCGTGTTCTCGCGAAAGTCCACAAAGACGTCTTCAAGTGGAAGCCGTTTTCGATAGGGACGATCAGTGGTCATCGCGTCGAACGAATCCGCGACCGTGACGATCTTCGCGCCGGGCGGAATCTGATCGCCCTTTAGTCCGTCCGGATAACCATTGCCGTCGATGCGTTCGTGATGATAGCGGGCCATCAAAGGAATTTCGGCGTAGGGGTGGTTAATCCGCGCGAGAATTTCGTAGCCGGCTGCCGGATGGCGGCTCATCTCTTTCGATTCCTTGGCATTGAAGCGCTCGGGAGAGTTGATGACGCTTAGATCTACTATCAGCTTCCCGATATCGTGAAGATACCCGGCGATTGTTATTCCCTCGACTTCGTCATCGTTCCAGCCCATCTCACGGGCAATGATTTCGCTGTACTTGCCAACGCGGACTGAATGGCCGTTAGTGTAACGGTCCTTGATGTCTATGGCCGCGGCAAACGCGTGAACGGTCTCTTTGTAGATCGCTCGCAGACCGTCGTATAGCCGCCGGTTCTCTGCTGCCTTGCGTTCAATCTCTTCCAGCAGGTGATGGCCATGGATGCCGACTGCAATGTGCCGAGCCAGAGAGCAGATGATTTCGAGGTCCTCTTCGACGAACTTCTCCCCGCTGGCTTTTTCCCCCAGTAACACAATGCCAATCAGGTGTTCGCGAACGACCAACGGCACCAGCAGTTCAATCTTCACAGAAGCAAAGAACTCTTTGTGATCATCCAGGAACCTCGCCGCCTCTTTGGTCGCATCGTCGAGCGAGAGCGCCGAGCCCAGGCTGGCCAATTGCTGCCCATGGTCGTACGCCAGCGGCAATTCAACTTGTCCGGACTCGGTGATGCCACGCATCGCAGCGATCCGTAATTGCCCGCACTCGCGATCGTATTCAGCCAGGGCGCCACGCCGGATGGCCAGGGCTCCGAGCAGCAAATGAAAGGAAGCGCGCAGCATCTCTTCAAAGTCAGCATTGTCGGCAATCTCCTGACCGAGATCAGCGAGCGCAGCGAAAGTATGAAGAAGTCGTTGAGTATTCGGTTCCATCGAGATCTGGTGTCAGAAGCCCGCGCGTCAGCTAGGGCAATCTTTGTCCCGATGCCCTTCCTTACGGTCGGGCTTCTGACACTTAACCAGTAGTTGATCCGGCTGCGTTTGCTTGCAGAGTAATCATTGACAATGCTTCGCTCTCGTCCTTTGCGATATTGACGTGGCGCGTGAGCCCAAGCATCTCGAACAAATTGGCCGTGTGATTGTCGACGTCAGAGAAGATCAAGCGCGCGCCGGCTTGCTCAGCCGCATCGATTACGCCCATCAGAATTGAAACACCGATGCTGTTAACCAGTTCAGTGTCTCGAAAATTGATCACCAGAGCGCGGCAACCTGACTCGAGCTGCCGTTTGCACTCGCGTTCAACCCGTTCGCCGCTCAACTTATTCAGATAGTCGCCCGCATAAATGACGGCCGTATCGCCGACGCGTCGACTTCGAACGGATTCTGAGCCAATCGCTTCCATGCTCAAGAACTCCTTAGAACTCCTTAGCGAACGCGCACAGTGTAACATAGGGACCACGCTTGCGCCTTCCCACTTCATTCGATAGACTTTCGCTTCTTTTATCAACGCTTAAGAGAAATAAATTATGCCTCTGAACCCCGCCAGCATCAGCGTGTTTTTGCCCGCCTTTAATGACGAGGCAACCATTGGCAAATTAGTCTCGGAGGCGCTCGTTCTGTTGAAGTCTCTCACTGGCGACTACGAGGTTATCGTGATCAACGATGGCAGCAGTGATGCAACTGCCAGCGTTTTGGATGAACTAGCAGACGCTTCGGCCCACATTCGGATAATTCATCACCCACGCAATCTTGGTTACGGCGCCGCGTTGCGGACGGGATTCAGCAACGCAGGCAAGGACTTAATTTTTTATACGGACGGCGATGGCCAATATGACGTAAAAGAATTGGCCCTCTTACTTCCGTTAATGACGGACGAAGTTGACGTTGTAAACGGCTACAAGATCAAGCGACAGGATGACCGCTACCGCGCAGTCTCGGGCGCAATCTATAACACCCTTGCTCGCTGGTTCTTTCGTCTTCCAGTTCGTGACGTAGATTGTGATTTTCGGCTGATACGCCGGCGCGCTCTCCAGCGAATTTCACTCAGCGCATCCAGCGGGGCAATTTGCGTGGAACTGGTTCATAAACTCGCTTCCGCTGGTTGCGTCTTCCGAGAAGTTCCGGTCCATCATTATGAGCGGCCTCACGGGCGATCGCAATTTTTTACCCCGCGTCGCATAGCACACACCGTCTTGGAATTCTTTGCGCTTTGGTGGCACGTCGTCGTTTCGAGCTATTTTGTTTTTGGCAAACCGCGCGCTGCGAAGCCTCGATTTCAAGCGGACGTTCAAGATCCATAAGTCCATCTAGTGCGCCAAGAATTTGGGAGGTAACTCCCTCTCCCTTTGGGAGAGGGCCGGGGTGAGGGCCTAGCGACGAAATCCAAAAATACTTCTTTCTCCTCTCTTTATCGGAGCGGAGAGGAGAAAGGGTGGGGGAGAGTTTTCTTTTCTTGTCACTCAGCTACGCCCTCACCCCAACCCTCTCCCAAAGGGAGAGGGCGTTTACTTACAAATTCTTGGCGCACTGAATTCCATCCAACAGGCCTGGAGCTCGTTTCACTGGCCCAGGCGTGAACGCCTGGGCTAGAGAAAAAAGATTTTCCATCCTCCTTTAAGGCTTGCGCGCCAGGCAAATCGCCGAGAGACCAAAGCCTAGTTTTGTATCACCACGTCTGAGCCAGGCCGCCTCCGCTCGCAACGCCGCAGTCAAGGGCGCGTTTATCCAACGCAAAACTGAAGGCATCGGCTTCACGTCAGATCCGCGCGCCAGCCCGATCCTTTTCAGGACCAACCGTCTAAACAAAGCGACGGGCAATAAGAAACTGTTCGCGTAAGTAGATCGCAGGATCTCGAAGCCGGCGTCTTTCATTTTTCCCGCTAGCTCTTCAAGCGAGTAGCGATGATGCGTAGCTAACGCGGCATCATGATCGCTCTTCAACCATTCGTACGCGGCGGCGCGAACAAACGCGATGCCTCCGGGCTTTAGGACTCGAAGCATTTCACTAATTGCGGATTTGTCTGATCCCGCTCCAGGTATCTGTACGAGGACATCAAAACTCGTCAAAAGATCGAACTCGGAATCCGGGAAAGGCAGGTCCGTGGCAGAAGCTTGAACGAGAAGCTGATGTCCCTGTTTCTTGCAAAAGCTCAATGCTTCAGCTGTCACATCGATTCCCGCGACCTGGCCATCGCCCGCATAACGCTTCAACCAGGATAGATTGCCCCCCGTGCCTGAACCGTCATCAAGAACCTCTCGATCTATCCCAGGCGGACATACCGGATCGAGCAGCGCGGCAGTGATCTCGCGCATTCCCACAAACCACCAGAAGTCGCTTTCCAATTCGTATAGATAGGCAAAGTCTTCAGGCTGCATAAGGCTCCTTAACCACGAGACAGCCGGATAAGTTAGCTTAAACGGTGCCAGGCGAAAAGAGGGCGGAACTCAAGCCGTGGAGCATCACCTGGGAAGTCTCTCAAGTCAGTCAGGGTTGACTTTGCGTCTTACTTTCAGTGCTTTGCGCCTTTGGGTGAAACGAACGTTTTTCCAAGCTTACGTCCAAGTTCGCGCAAAGCCCCAAAGAAAAGAAAGCCATAAGGCGCGCCAAGCCACCCCTCCCCTGAAAGCTGATTGGAAAGCGTTCCAACTGTTAGCGCAGGTACTTCACCATGCGAATTTGCGTCCCGTCGTCGACGCGTTCGAATTCGACTTCGTCCATCAAGGTCTTAATTAACTTCAAACCCCAACCGCGTCGACTCTTCGCGTCTGGCTTCTCTTCCTCGACTCGGATGCCTTCACCATTCTGGCTCGCCAGGCTAGCCGGTACCACGCCGCGGCTGGCGACGGTAATGACCAACTTGTCGGCTTCCACGCGAAAACGCTGATAGATTTTTCGATCGGGACTGAGGCTGTGCTCGGCAGCATTGATGCAGGCCTCGATGAGCGCCGTCTTGATCTGATTGATCGCTTCGGGTCGGAAGTTTACCCGCCGCGCAATTTGTTCGAGGGTGTGAGCTGCGATTAACTCCGTGTCCTGGCCCATGGGAATCACCATTTCGTATTCGTCGGGGCGGGCGCTCTCTTTCTCTGCTGCTTCAAACTTGATGCGCGCGGTCAGCAGTTCAAACTGGCGATGACTTGAACCGTAGGCTTCGTGCTTGTTGAGCAATGCGCACGCTTTCGGAGAGAATCCCTCGGGAGCAATCAGCCACAGACGCACTCGGGGAAAGCGGTATTCGCGGGCCAGGTGCAGCAGGCGGTTACACCACTCTTCAGCGAGTTCCATGCTGGCTTCCAATTTTGATTCAATCTGCGCTGCGAGCCAGACGACTTCATTTTCATCAGTATATTCTGCCGCCTCGAAACCATGTCCCGCGGCGCACGTTTCGGCATCGCACCCGAATCGCCCAAATGAGGCGCAACCGGTAACATGCACAATCTGCGGCAGCCTGATCAAGTCGGCCTCGGTATCGAGCGCCGCATCGACAGATTCAGGATCGGCGCCTTTGTGCATCGCGGCGAAGCGATCATAATGAAAAAGGCTTGCCGGCGCCCGCTGACAATTGAAACGCGAAATTAGATCGCCGACGCCGACGGCCGCCTCGCGCCGATACTTCCGCGCCATCGTTTGCGGAGCGCGCTTCAACGTTTCCAGCAGCGTCGTGGCGACGACCAGGGCGCGCTCTTCTCCCGCGACTTCGAGCCGATAACGAACGCGCAGATAATCCATCCAAACGTTCGATTCGCCGTTTATTTCGATAAAAGCGCCACTCGAATTCGCCAGTTCATGAACATGCAGCAGATCGACGATTCTCTCGAACTCGCTGCTCTCGACGCCCAACCTCTTTTTCCATGCCAGAAAGGAAGGCCGCTGAGACTCGCGCGAAGCCGATTCGTAAAGGATCCTCAGCAGCGTCTTTCGGGTTTGAGGGTGCGGCGCCACTTCGTTGAGGATGGTGGAAAAGTGACGGTGGAGTCGTCCGCCCATCAACTCGTCAACATAAAGACGTTGGCAATTAAGAAAGCTGGTTAGTGGGGTCTTTGTGTCACGCGCAGCCTGGAGCAGGTTATTGATGAACCGTGGACTGGCGTTTAGTTGCTGTACGATCAAATCTCGCGTTGGCTCGTTGGTCTCAACCTCTTCGGCCCGCGCGACCACCTCAACCAACCGGTGCGCGTCCGTATAGTTAAGCTTTTCCAGATGCAAAGTCTCGCCCACGTCGCGGCCACCATTCACTGCTTGCATCAGATCGATTAACCGTCGTCGCAGACCGGCCAACGCGAATGGGACCTTGGAGCGCGAAAGGGCGCCAGTGATTTCCCGCCCCAGCATCGTCTCTTCTTTCGAGAGCCAGGCGAGCTGAACACAATCAACCAATGGAAAGATATTCCGACCCGCAGCGATAAGACGGCGCGGAGTATTGAAACTGAAGCGCATCAGATCCGGTTCGTCTTCTCCGGCTCGCTCGCGATCGAAGCTCTCTATGAGCTCGATTATTAATTCGTAGTCTCCCGGCAGCGCTAACTCCGCTAGATCGTGAAGCGTTAATGACGCATCGCAAAGTGCGGGATCGACGCGGCGATAGGCGATGTATTGCTGGAGAAAACTTTGGAAAAGCCGACGCGCAGAATCTGTAATGGCGTCGCCTCGCTTGAACGCGAAATAGAGTGGAATGGTTTCACCACGGCGACTGAACAACTGATCGTAAGCTTGCCGCAGCAACTCGCTCGCCCCGGCGTCAGGTGGGGCAAGCAGGACAAGGCCGCGCCGGTCAACGAGTCGTGATGCCCGACGCGAGATCAGCTGTAGCTCGGCGTCTCGGCCAACAAAATCGTCCCGACTTATAGTTGCAAGTATGCGCTGGTGGGTCATTGATTACTGTGGCGAATTAAACGCTCCTCCGCCGCTTCGCATGGTCGCTGTTTGATATGCATAAGCACGGTTTTTTCCATGACGCTTCGCGTGATACAGTGCGCGATCGGCCGCCCGTACAATCGCTTCGGCTGAATCGAGTTGCGCCGAAAATGATGAAAGTCCAATGCTTACGGATGCGGAACCCAGCGGTTGCGAACTGCCATGCGGAAAGTTCGTCTCGATGATCTTGCGTCGAATACGATCGGCGATCACGCCGGCCTCTTGCAACGTCGTCTGTGGCAGCAGAATCGAGAACTCTTCGCCACCGTAACGGGAGGCGACGTCCACCTTGCGTAGCGCCGCTCGCAGACATTGCGCGGTAGTCTCCAGCGCGCGATCGCCTGCTTGGTGGCCGTTACGGTCGTTGTAAAACTTAAAGTCGTCAATGTCGATCATCATAAAGCTCAACGGGTAATCGTAGCGCTTCGATCGGCTCAATTCTTCCGTCAGACGCGCTTCAAGATAACGCCGATTGAGCAGGCCCGTTAACGGATCGGTGATCGACATCAACTGGAACTGATTGGCTCGCTGTTGCCATTCTGCTCGTTCGAGCGCCAGAGCAATTTGTGGCGCCAGCAACTCAATAACGCTCAAGTCGCTCGCATCATAGGCGCCGCCACCAATTTTGTCTGCCAGATTGAGCACGCCAAGTCTCCGCTGACCGATCGCGATGGGATAGCTTATGAACGATTTCGTTTTGTATCGCCGCTCGGGCTTCGTTGTCTTGCCAAGCTGATCGATGCTGGCAACCAGCGCTCGTCCTTCTTTCATAACTGAGCCGGCAATTCCCTCGCCCAGACGAACCGGGCCGACTTCGCTCAATGGCGTTGGAATCCCACGCGCGGCCGTCATTGTCAACTGGTTTGCCGCCTCGTCAAAAAGAAGCAGTGAGCCGCGCTCAGCCTTAAGCATCTCCGCCGACTCTGCCAGGATCGATTGATAGGTTTGCGCCGGATCGCTCGCGTCGATGTGTTCAGCAAAATTGCGAATCGAATCAGCGAGTGGCACACGCCCGCGCTCGGACTTCGCGCCAGAAGTCTTGATCTGATTGTCTGACTCGAGTTCTGTTTCCTCTTTCAGCGGTTTGCTCGTTACCTCAGTCCGTACGGATTCAATCCCGGAGACCTCGCGCGGTTCTGCTTCGCTGAATTCGCGCGCCGATCTGGTGATGCGTAAGGCCGCATGATCCAGGTCGGCGTTGTCCGCGAAGACTATGTTGCGGAAGACCTCGTCGGAGGCCAACTCCCGGAGATCGCCGGTGCGAAAGCGCTCGACAAGTTCTCGGTAATCAGAACCTTTCACAAAGGCCCGGCCACCGATCACGGCCAGCCCCCGCTGGTCTCCGATCTCTACGGGCATTACGAAACAATGCAAGCCGGCGTGGCAACGATAGTGAATAATTGCGTTCGCGCCGGTCGCGCGGCTGTGCGCCGCCCCGCAGTACGGGTCGCAGAGCCCAACGTAATCCGCCGACGATTGCAACGCGTTGCAGATCGAATTGTTATTGGCGACCGCTAGTGCCGGTGGCTGGTATCCATCAACCAACAGCAATGGCAGACCTGACGATTCCGCGATTGACTCTTGCACGCCGGCCCAGCCTTTCGGAGCTCGGTCGGGTACTTCTTGTTCGATGACCGATCGCTTGGCGGTCTTATTCTTCATCGCCTCTGAGTGTTTTGCTCTCGGTCGTGTCATCAATATCGCGTCGAGTATAGGTTCCCGCCGCGCGAACCAGTAAGCGCAAGTCACTGACTTTATCAACCAAGGCCTATGAAACGCCTCGAATGCTTCAACTCTTGTTTAGCGTAAATGACTAATAACTGCCGGTTTTCACGCGATTGACGCGACGGACCGCGCTCGCAGGCCGGGAGCGTCCCCTGGCGCCACGCGCTCAATGTCAGGCTGGTCGGGGCTGATGCGAATACATGCGGCGAAGTGATTCGGTTTGATTTGGACGAGCGCCGGTTCGACGTCGCCACAATCCTCGATGGCGTAAGGGCAGCGAGTATGAAATCGGCAGCCGCGCGGCGGATTTATCGGTGAGGGTACATCGCCTTCCAGTACGACGCGACGGCGCTTTGCTTCGACTTTCGGATCGGGAACTGGGACGGCAGAAATTAGCGCCTTGGTGTAAGGCATCAGCGGCTGAGCGTAGATGCTCTTGGCTTCAGCCAGTTCTACAATCTTACCGAGATACATTACTGCGACCCGATCCGACACATGCTGAACGGCGCGCAGATCATGTGAGATGAAAAGATAAGTCAGGTTCTTTTCGCGTCGCAGTCGATCGAGCAGATTCATGATCTGCGCCTGGATCGACACATCGAGCGCCGAGATCGGTTCATCTGCCACGATGAAGTCGGGATCGACCGCCAGCGCGCGCGCGATGCCGATGCGTTGGCGCTGGCCGCCAGAGAACTCGTGTGGATAGCGCTTGAGAAAACGCGCGCTTAACCCGACCATTTCCAATAGCTCTTGCACGCGTCTTCTCTTCGCGTCGCCACGTGCGAGCCGAAACGTCTCGATCGGCTCGCTCACGATTTGGCCTACCGTCATTCGTGGATTCAGCGAAGCATAAGGGTCCTGAAAGATGATTTGCAGATGCCGGCGCTGTTCCCGCATCGCCCTATTCGAAAGGCTCGCCAGATCGTGATCGCGAAACAACACCTGTCCCGATGTCGGCTCAATCAAGCGCAGAATCGCTCGTCCCAGAGTTGACTTGCCGCAGCCTGATTCGCCGACCAAACCGAGCGTTTCGCCGGCCCGTATGTCGAGGGAGACCCCGTCAACGGCTTTGACGATCGATGGAGAACTACCAAACCACGAAGAGCCAGCCAAGGGAAAATGCACCTTGAGGTCGCGAATGGAAATCAGATTGTTAGCTTCGTTGTCCATTAAGCCGCTTCTTGCGACTCGGCAAACACTTCATCGGCAAAGTGGCAGAGCGAAGAATGTTCACTCGTCAATTGCACAAACGGCGGAAACTCGCGCCGGCAAATCTCTTCAGCTCGTTCACATCGCGGCGCGAAAGGACAACCACCTGGCAAACGCGCAAGATCAGGCGGCTGTCCCGGAATCTGATACAGCTTGCCCTGTTCGGCGGCCGGATCGGGCACGGACCGCAGCAGCCCGCGCGTGTATGGATTACCTGGCTGCTCGAAGAGTTCACTGGTCGGCGCTCTTTCGAATACTTTGCCGGCGTACATCACGATGATGTGATCGGTCATGCCAGCGACCACGCCCAAGTCATGCGTTACCAGAATGACGCTGGCGCCAGTTTCGCCTTTCAGTCTCTTTATCAATTCCAGAATCTGCGCCTGAATAGTGACGTCGAGCGCCGTCGTCGGCTCGTCGGCAATCAACAACTCCGGCTGACATGACAAAGCCATCGCGATCATCACTCGCTGCCGCATGCCGCCAGAGAACTCGTGCGGATAGCTTTCAATGCGCGCTTCCGCGTCGGGGATTCCCACCAGATCGAGCATTCTGATTGCGTGTTCTCGCGCCTCTCGTTTGCTGTGGCCAAGATGCAGCCGCGTCACCTCCATCAACTGCTTGGAAATGCGCATGAATGGATTCAGCGAGGTCATCGGATCCTGAAAAATCATCGCGATCTGCTTGCCGCGAATAGCGCGCACTTCGCGCGGCGAGAGCTTAAGGATGTCGCGCCCACGAAAGGTGATTGAACCTGAAACGATCTTTCCAGGAGGCTCAGCAATTAGCCGCATCAGCGAAAGGTTCGCCACCGATTTGCCTGAGCCGGACTCTCCGACGATGCCCAGTGTTTCTCCCGGTCTGACTTCGAAACTGACCCCGTCGACGGCTTTGATGACGCCCTCTTCGGTTTCAAAGTACGTGCGCAGGTCTTTGACTTCCAGCAGGTTACCGTTTGTGTTCATCTTGCTGTTGCTCCCTCTCCCTTTGGGAGAGGGTTGGGGTGAGGGTTTAGCACTAGAGCCCAACCTCTTAGTTCGTTCTCAGCCGAGCAGATCGCCAAGAAGATGAAAGAGTGTCGTTTCATATTCTCTCTCACCTAAACCCTCAACCTACCCTCTCCCAAAGGGAGAGGGAATCAGAACTACGATTTCCGCATCTGCGGATCGAGCGCATCGCGCAATCCATCGCCCACAAAGTTTAAAGAAAAGAGCATGATCGCCATCGTCACGCCCGGAAAGATCAACTGCCACGGAAAGACGGCAATGTTTTGAATTCCATCCGTCGCCAGCGTGCCCCACGAAGACATTGGCGGCTGCACTCCAAATCCAAGAAACGACAGGAATGCTTCGGTCAACATCACTGACGGGATCGTCAAGGTCGCGTAGACGATCACCGGTCCCAGTGTGTTCGGTACGATGTGACGAAAAATAATCCGCGGCGTCGACACCCCGGTTGCGCGCGCAGCCAGCACAAACTCCTGGTTTTTGAGAGACAGCACTTGACCGCGGACAATGCGAGCCATCGTTAACCAGGAAACCGATCCTAAGGCGACGAAGAGCAGCACCAGCTGGCCCAGCGCTGTGTTTCGACGGAAGACTGCGAGCAGGACAATCACCAGGATGATGTACGGCAGCGAATAGAGCACATCGACGAGGCGCATCATCAGGTTGTCGATTCGGCCGCCGAGATAGCCAGACACCGCGCCGTAGCCTACGCCGATAATCAACGAAACGACCGTCGCGATCACCCCGACCAGTAACGAAATCTGCCCGCCTTGCAGCACCCGCGCGAATAGATCGCGCCCCTGGATGTCGGTTCCCATAGGGTGCTTCCATGAGAAGGTTCCGTCCGGCGCTTTGAAAGGAGGAAAAGACTTGATCAGATTTGCATCAGGGGGAATGAAGTCGGGAGTATAACCCGTCGTCTTCTTAATGATGCTCGGACCGATTATCGAAAGCACCGCGACGATCGACACGACAATCATGCCAAACACCGCCAGACGGTTCTTCAGCAGTCTGCGCCACGCGTCTTTCCACAACGATGTCCCCGCGACAAATTCGCCCGCTTCTGCCGAGCGCACGTCCGCCTCGCCAACGGCGAATTCGGGCGCGGTGTGAATGATGTCGCCTGCGCGCGAGCGAATCGGTGGTTCCGGTGGCGTGCCAAGCGGAGTCAAAGCCGGCTCGACCGCCTCGATCTCGTGCTGGGGTGTGGAACGTTCGTCGTCCATCTTTTCAGAAAATGTAGAGCAAGCTGGTAGCTTGCGGCTGCTTTTTCGTCCTTTCCGCGCGTAAACGCAATCTAACAGATTGCGCTACATGAATGACTCTTCAGTAACGAATGCGCGGATCGAGAAACGCGTAGGTAATATCGACCAGCAAATTCATCAATAGCAAAGTCATAGCGATAAAAGCGACGATACCGATAATCAATGGTTCATCTCGATTCAACGCAGCTTGAATAAAATAATTCCCGAGCCCCGGAAGCGCGAAAATGCGTTCCACCACAACGGTGCCAGTCAACAGGAAAGCAAGAGCGGGCCCGGTAAACGAAACGACCGGCATGATGCCGCCGCGCAGCGCATGCCGAATCAGCACCTGTCCCTCGCGCAGACCCTTAGCCCGCGCCGTGCGAATGTAGTCCGAACGCAGCACTTCCAGCATGCCGGCGCGCGTCAACCTCGCGATGTAAGCGATGTAGATTGCTGATAGCGTCAGCACCGGCAGGATGATGTTCCGGCTCGCGAAGCCTTGCCAACGCGAAGGCGGCAACCAGTAAAGCGAAAGCGAAAATAACAGCACCAGCATAGGCCCCAACACAAAGTTGGGGATCGAAATACCCAGCATTGCCAGGGCCATTGAGGCATAGTCCCAGATTGAATTCTGCCGCAGCGCCGCAATCGAACCGATAACGATTCCCAGGATCAACGCGAGTAGATAAGCTGTGATTCCAATCGAGGCTGAAACGGGCAGTGAACTCATAATAATCTTGTTCACCGATTGCCCTTCGTACTTCAAGGAGATACCGAAGTCGAGCCGCACTACATGGCCCAGCATCCGGCCATACTGTACGTACCAGGGTTTGTCTAGTCCGTACTTCGCGCGAATATTGGCCTCGATCTCTTTAGGAATATTCTTTTCGCCGCTGTAGAAGTTTCCCGGAGCCAGGCGGATCAACCCCCACGTGAGCGTGATGACGACGAGTATCATCGGGACAGTGATTAACAGGCGGCGGATGATGAAGCGGAGCATGCTTTGCCGTAAAGACGCCTATTTCGAGCGGGAAGAATCTAAAATTACCGCATATTAATTATTGGCTGATCGGGATGTGCTGGATTTGGAATCACTCGCTGGCGAATGCAATCAACCAGCAGATCGAGAGATTCCAACACTGTCTGGCCAATCAACACTTCCGATCCCACAACCAATGTATCTTCGGTGGTGCGTCGCCCGTCAATCTCGATCCCGACGGCCTCCGTCACATCCAAATCCTCCACTGAGTCGTTCGCAAACCGCGTTCGTCTTTTGCCGACTAGTTCAAGGCCAAGTTCTTTCATGACATGGACAGGTATCGCGGAACGAACTGCGCCGGTGTCAACCACTGCCTCGGTT
>QHXE01000625.1 GCA_003222835.1 Acidobacteriota bacterium
TGTGAAGCAGTGCTGAACTTCTATGTGTCTCGGCCCCGCTCTTTGGCGATCCAGTCATTTATGTACGGCGGGCAATGAACGAGGGCCATCCCTGCAGTTTGACAAGTGCCGAGGAAACGCACCGCATCGATGTCCACCAGACTCAATTCCTCCAAGTCCAGAAGAACCCTTGCTCTGCTGGTGGCAATCTGAGCCTTGAGTTCCTCCACATGCTGCGCTTGCATTCGGCCAATCAGCCGGATCGTCGTGCCATGCTCGTCAGACACTGACTCGATTCTCAGGGTCATCCCCCGCGGTTGCTGCAAGGGCAGAGCCACTCGACAGTCGTTGAATTACCGGAACTTCAGGATCGGTGGCGAGCCGCTTTTTCAGCGTTGGCTGAATCCTCGGCGTGGGACCATCGACGTCTCGGGCGGGTCTCGGCGACCTTGTTTATCCAACGCAGCTTGGAGAACTGAGCCAATTGCTCCGAGCCGTGCCAATGTCAGTGAGCCGAGCGGACAGATCAGGACGTCTTGAAGCGGTGCGGCTTGATTCCCAGCTTCTTGATCTTCGATTCAAGTGTTTGCCTGGGTATGCCCAGCTTGGCAGCAGCACCGGCGGGCCCCCCGACGACGCCCTCCGCCTCTCGTAGTGCGTGCTCGATCACTTCTCGTTCATGTTCGACAAGGTTAGCAACCAAAGGACTACGCGTCGCAACCGAGTGTGGCGCCACCACTGGCGTAAGCCAGGTGTCATCTACCGCAAACGTCTCGTCGTCGCATAGAATCACCGCCCGCTCGATCACATTCTGCAGCTCGCGCACGTTGCCCGGCCAGTGATAGGCCCGGAATAGGTCCAAGGTGGGCTTGGTGATATGTCGAATGCTTTTGCCAGCTCCTTCGGCGTAGCGATTGACCAGATACTTGACCAAGATGGGAATGTCGTCGCCGCGCTCCCGCAATGCCGGCATTCGAAGCGGGAACACGTTGAGGCGGTAGAAGAGATCCTCTCGGAACGTACCTTCAGCGACGGCGATGCCCAAGTCCCTATTTGTCGCCGCGAGTACTCGGACGTCCACCGAAATCGTTTGGCTCCCTCCTACTCGTTCGAATTCACGGTCCTGGAGAACTCGTAACAAGGCAACCTGTGCCTCTGGCGGGAGCTCGCCCACTTCGTCGAGAAATAGGGTTCCGCCGTCGGCCGATTCAAAGCGTCCCAGACGCCGCTGAAGGGCTCCGGTGAAGGCGCCTCGTTCGTGGCCGAAGAGCTCGGAGGCTACTAACGGAGGCGGAATAGCCGCGCAATTCACTCGAATGAAGGCGCGTCCCGAGCGCTTGGAACGACTATGAATGGCGCGAGCAATGAGCTCTTTACCGGTCCCGGTTTCACCTAAGATCAGGACCGTGGAAACCGTGGGAGCCACTTTCTCGACTTGCGCCAGTACTCGCCGAAGTGGTGCGGAGGAGCCGACGATTTCTTCGAACATGGAGGACCGTACGATGTCTTCGCGCAACGCGATATTTTCGTTGCGCACCCGGTCTTCCGTTCGCTTGCGATCGTCGATGTCGGTTCCCGTGGCATACCAGCGCACGAGACGCCCGTGTTCGTCGCGGAACGGGTGGTAACGAACGAGGAACCAGCGGTACTGGCCATCCTTCCGCCGTGCGCGTTGTTCGATTTCAAACGGCAAGCCGCGTGAAAGCCCCGCCTGACGCTCCTCCCGCAGCCGCTCGAGATCTTCGGGATGGAACAGCCGTGCGCGAAAATCGGAGGCAACCACGTCCTCCATCGTGAAACCGCTATAGTCGAGCACGGCCTGATTCGCGTAGATCGGAGTTCCGTCCGGCCGCTGGATGACAATGGTGAGGGGTATCGCATCGGTAATCCGGCGGAGTTCGCGTTCGTCTTGCCGCAACTTCTCTTCTGTCCGCTTGAGGTTCTCAATATCGGTATTCGTTGCGTACCATCTCACGATGTTGCCGAGCTCGTCACGCAACGGTTCAACACGGAACAGGAACCATCGATACTCCCCGTCGTGGCGCCGCAGGCGGTGTTCGATCTCACGCGGCTCCCCTGAGGTCCGGAGGGCCCGGAACGTGTCCAGGACCTTCTGCAGATCTTCTGGATGAACGGCGACTCGCCATCCCCGGCCGCGTGCTTCTTGAGGCGAGAGCCCCGTATAGTCATGCCATCGTTGGTTTAGGAACTCGTTGGAACCATCCGGAAGATTGCACGAGGCGAGGGTGGGGATCGTGTCGAGGATCTTTCGGAGGTGAGCCGCGGATATCTTCGTCTCGGCGATCTCACGGAGTAGCATTGCCCGCTCTTCTTCAGTCACGGCTCAATCTTAGAAGGATTCTGTCACATATCAAGACGTGGCCATCACCGCCGGGGGGCCTTCATGTTGGCTACGCTCTCGCAGACCTGAAGCGTCCATCCCTTGGCGCCTACCGCGTCCATCACCTTTTCCAGGACCTCGACATATCGATCAGAATGGAGGCGAACCCGCGTGAGGGTCACGTGGATGAAGAAGAAGCGGTCGAACGGGATGCAAAGGATTGCGTCGACAGAGCGAGCACTAGGGTGGCGACGTTCATCAGGAGGATGGCCGCCGCACCGAGGTCGACGGCTAGGCTGAGTCCCCACATCGTCGCGATAGCGCCCAGCAAGAGGGCGAGCGCACCCATCGACAGATAGCCCAAGAGATAGAGGGCCGAGAGCATCCCGCCGCGGTGATTCGCGGGTGCCGCCGCGCTCATCACTTGCAAACCGCCGACGAACAGTAGGCTGTAAGCACCCCCTGCGGCCGCGGTCGCCCCTAGGTAGATCAGCAGATCATGCGAGCTAACCGCCAAGATGAGCAGCACCATGGCCAGACCAGAAACCAGGGCGCCGACGGTCAGCGCCGCCCGCGGCAAGAGAGACCGAGCGACAATACCGATCACTCCCAACATGATCGGAAAT
>QHXE01000626.1 GCA_003222835.1 Acidobacteriota bacterium
AAAGCCTTGGTGCGGGGGGATGGTGAAACTCTGAACCGGATCATGGCGGATGATTTCATCTTCGCTTATCCGCTTGAAGGCGACGACAAAGCAGACTTCATCGGCGAGGTTACCTCAGGCGACCTCAAGATCAAACACCTCAGCCGCGAGCAAGTAAGCGTGCGTGTCTTTGGCGGTACAGCGGTCCTGACAGCGCGCGATTCGGTATCTTGGCTCTATCACGGGCGCGAAATTTCCGGGCGCTACAAATTAATCTCGATCTCCACTCTACGCGAAGGAGACTGGCAATTGTGCGCTATCCAGGCGTGTCCGATTCACACTCCGTAAACTCACAGCGCAAACACCAATGACGTCTTCGCCTGCACGACGCGCCGCGTTCAAAATTTTGAAACGCGTCGAAGCGGAAGGCGCCTTTGCGTCTTCTTTGTTGGCGACGCTGGGTGGGACCGTGCGCGATGACGACCGTGCGCTTTGTCACGAGTTAGTGCTTGGTGTTCTTCGGCGACAGTTGTGGCTTGATTATGCCCTGGCACATTTCGGTAATCGCCGGATTGAAACGTTAGATTTGGAAGTGAAGTTGGCGCTGCGCCTCGGCCTCTATCAGCTTCGCTTTCTTTCACGGATTCCGCCCTCCGCTGCAGTCGACGAATCGGTCAAGCTCGTGCGCGAAGCCCGTTTGAAGTCTGCGGCGAGCTTCGTTAACGCCGTGCTGCGTCGGGCAACTCGCGAACCCGATTATGATCCTACGGCGAGCGCCGGGGATCAGTTTGAGAGACTGGCGATTGAGACTTCGCATCCGCCCTGGCTGCTTGAAAGCTGGGCCAGCTCGTTTGGCTTGGACGATACAACTGCTATGGCACGCGCGAATAACGAACCCGCGCCAGTTGCGTTTCGTTGGACCTCAAAAACGATTCGAGCAAACAAACAGCAGCGAGTTATTCAAGAGTTAGAGAGTTCAGGTGCGCGTCTCTTGCCATCCAACGTAGCGCCCGATTCCTGGCGCGTGACTGGTGAGAGCAAGCTGTTACAAAAGCTCTCGCACGAAGGTCTCATCTATTTTCAGGACGAAGCCTCGCAATTGGTTGCGCACCTTCTTGCCGCTGAATCCAGTGAGCGCGTGCTCGATGTTTGTGCCGCGCCCGGAAGCAAGACGACGTTAATATCTTCACTCGCGCCCCAAGCGATGATTGTCGCCGGCGATTTGTACGAACATCGTTTGCGCACTTTGCGGGAACTGGCAATTATGCAAGGCTGCGAATCGATCCGTCTGCTCGCTAATGATGGCACGCGCGGTTTGCCTTTCGCCGATGCGTCGTTCGATCGGATCCTGGTAGACGCGCCTTGTTCGGGCACGGGCACCTTGCGCCACAATCCGGAAATTCGCTGGCGTGTCAGGCCTGATGACATCGTCAGGCTTTCGTCGATACAGAAGCAAATTCTGGCGAACGCCGCTTTCAAGGTTCGCGTGGGTGGCTTGCTTGTCTACTCGACCTGTTCAGTTGAACGGGATGAGAACGAAAATGTTATCGAAGATTTCCTAAAGAATCATTCCGCCTTCGATCAAGTCCCACTGGTTGCGGCCGCCGGTTTGCTGCTCGAAAATGGAGCAATTCGTACCTGGCCTCATCGCCAGGATGTAGATGGTTTCTTTATCGCCGCAGTCAAGCGCACGGTCTAAGCCAGCGAGCGCTGATTAGCCTGCCTCTTTCGCGCGACTCCGTGGCGAGGACTTACGACCCTTCGTCGATTTCTTTTCGGCAGCGACTTTCGGCTCAATCGTCCGCGCAGCTTGTTCTGTTTGGGATGCGACGGCTTCGATTCGAACGGGCGCAGGATTTAGGAATGCATCCCAACGATAGCGCGGCCGCTCGGATGACTCGCTCAATCTCTTGAAGACCAGATTTGTTACCGCGTCGGTCACCCAGCGATGATAAAACTCACCGACGGATTGTAATTCAGCGTCAGGAGCGGGGTTCATGAAATCGATCGCGTAGGGTACGCCGTCTTTGATCGCGAATTCGACCGTGTTGATGTCATAACCAAGCGCCGCGCAAAGCGTTCGCACGTCGTGGACCACGCGAACCGACATCTCCGGCGATAGATAGTTGGGATCGTAAACATATTGTTCGCCCGACAAATAAGGTTTGCGCGGGTCATAGGGCATGATCATTACCTCTTCCTGCCCAATGCAATAACAGCGCACAAACTGATCGAAATCGATAAACTCCTGCAGGGTCATGCACAGCGTCCCGGTCTGATCGTATTCGGCTATCAGCTCTTCCAAGCTGTTGACCCGTGAAACATTCTTCCAGCCGCCGCCGTCGAATGGCTTCATGATCGCGGGCAGTCCCGTGTAATCAACGATCCCCTGCCAGTCGAGCGGAAATTCCAGGTTACGCAAACTCTCGCTGACGATTCCGGGAATGTAATCCTTCTGCGGCAACAAGACCGTCTTTGGCACCGCGACCCCCAATTTGCGCGCCAGCGAGTAATTGAAAAACTTGTCGTCAGCCGACCACCAGAAAGGATTATTGATAATAATGGTTCCTTCTAACGCCAAACGCTTCAGCGTCGCGCGATAGAAGGGCACTTCGTGCGAGATGCGATCGACTACCAGATCGTAGCGCGGCGGCGCGTCATGGCGAACTCCGCCGAGTGTGATGTACTCAGCCGCAACGGATCCGCTGCCACGCTCGTTGATGTTCTTAATCAGGGCCTCGGGAAAAGTCTTTTCTCGGCCAACCAAAATGCCAACACGTTTCATAATTCAGAATCCTTTCCTCATAAACAGATCGTTATATTAGCTTCTAGCAAACTGACTCGCCAACTCACGCCTCCAAAGTTTTCCGATTGAAGCTCTAGGAACATCGCGATTCAGAGGATGCTGGCGCGGCGCTGGGATTCGATCCCTAAACCTCGCGTCGACGGCAGCGTCTATCGAATTTATAGTCGATCGCTAAGGCCCGCTAGGGATTTGGCGATTCGCAGGCTACCGAAAGGATGAGAACGCATACAGCGGAGCGGGTAAATTGGCAGACGCTACGTTCTTAAAATCCGTTGGGTGTAAATCCGTATGTGTGATGTAAAGAGCATAAGTAGGAATCGCGGAGCCAATCTTCGCACGCTTTCATGCTCCACGGGCGAGGCCTAGTCGTCCTTTCCTGGTGGTGCGATCATGCTTGCTCGGGCTGGACCTCCCGCAAGCGCCGCTCGAGAAATCGCTTTTCACTTTCATTCGTCGCCAGGGTCAGCGCGAGTTCATAACTCCGGGCAGCTTCCGCGGTCGAGCCGAGTCGGCGCAGCAGATCGGCGCGCGCGGCATGTAACAGGTGATAGTCATCGAGATTTCCAGTCGCAGCAAGCTCATTGATTAGCGCCAGGCCTCGCTGCAGACCATCGACCATCGCGACCGCCACGGCGCGATTAAGCGAGACAATGGGGGACGGCTGGACTCGCTCCAGCAGATCGTACAGACGAACGATCTGTGGCCAATCGGTCTCTTCGGCGCTGG
>QHXE01000331.1 GCA_003222835.1 Acidobacteriota bacterium
GGTTGCGCACAACGGAAATGTTTACGTCACGAATCCTCCTGCTGATAACGAGAATGCGCCGAGCAAAGTCTGGCTAATCAAACCTAATGGCGAGAAAATTGTGGTTGATACCGGACTGAAATACGCGAATGGCGTGACGCTCTCTCCCGATCAGACATTGCTGTACGTTGCCGATTATCGCTCGCACTGGGTTTACAGCTACTTCATTAAGGCTGACGGGACGTTGGATAACAAACAGCGCTTCTACTGGCTGCATGTGCCCGACACTTCGGATCAGAGCAGTGCCGATGGCATTCGAGTCGATCGCGAAGGACGACTCTATGTCGCAACCAGCATGGGCATTCAGGTCTGCGATCAGGCCGGCAGGGTGCAATGCATCATTCCCACACCGAACGGCAAACTGTCCAACTTCACTTTTGGCGGCGCGCGCTTCGACGTGCTGTACGCCACTTGCGGCGATCGCGTCTACAGACGCAAGCTGAAAGTTGTTGGCGCCAATGCCTGGGATGTGCCAAACAAGCCCGCGCCGCCGAGGTTGTGATTTGATTTGTAAACCAGAGTCGAAGTTTCATTAAACTCACGACCGCCAGGAACAAAGTGCGACATCATGAGAATGTCTGACGATCCAGGCGCAGTACTCATCATCGGCGGTCGGGGCGAATTTGGCCGGTTCTTGCAGCGCGACATACTGCCGAATCTCGGCGTACACACGGTGCTGACCATCGAGCGCGACACTCCTCGTGATCACCATTTGCCTCAACTTCAGCAGGCGCGGCACGTGATCATAGCTACGCCGCTGGCGGGTTATGCAGAACACGCCTGCGAGATCGTGCGCGAGTGCCGGAACCTCCAGCGGCGGATGACTCTCTGGTTGATTCCCTCGGTCCAGGCGGGGGTGTGGCGAGCCGTCACGGCGATGCTGGCGAGCGTTCAGAATCCATATCTGTCCGCGGTATTCGTGCATCCGATGTATGGACCAAATGGCTTTCGGTCTGATGAGCGCGAGGCTCCGACCTTTCGCAATATTCTCACCGCCACCGCCGAGGGAGCGAAGCATCAGTTGGCGGATGAAGTCACTCAGATTGCCGAGACGGTGCGCAATAGACTCAGCATTGAGACAACTAGGGCGTTCAATCCTGAAGAGCACGATCGGATTACCGCCTACTCGCAAGGACTCTCATACTCTGTGGCTCAGACGATCTTCGATCGGCCGGAGATCGATGCGCTGGTACAGACGCGAATGCCGGATCTGCATTTCTCTTTTCACGCAAATCACGGTCTCATTGTTGATTTCCTGCGTCTCAATGCTTATATGCCAAAGGTCGGCGAGGTGTTTGGTAATGCATGGCAGCGGACCGCACAATCGAGCTACCGGGACCTCTTGAGCGCCTTCGCGCAGGCGGACGAAGCGCTGAATTGCGGCACTGAACCATTGATCCCGACGAAGTGGTACGAGAAGCTTCGCGCCGCTGCCATCGAGTCATGAAGCTTTAGCTCTGAGGAACCTGTGAGGAGAGTCTGATGCATCGCAGAAAATTCATGCGGCTGGCCGGCAACGGCATCGCTAGCGAAGCGCTGGTTGCTTCTCTCACACAAGTTGCAAACGCTGCGACGCCGGCAAAGGCATCCGTGAGCAAGATGCCAAAAAAGGCACTCATGAAGGTCGGCACCCAGAACGTTTCTGCTGATGAAACTCTGAGAGTGTTAGCGGCTCTTGGTGTGAATCATGTTTGCAGCAGTCTTCCGTCGGCGCGACGGGACGCGCAGTGGTCGGTTGAGGGATTGACGAAGCTGAGAGAGCGAGTTGAGTCCTTTGGCATCAAGCTCGAAATTGTCCCTTTGCCACTCAGTTCGAGTTACATAACTAAAGCCGAGAACCCGAACATCATGCTCGGCAAGAGCCCGGAGCGAGATCGAGAAATCGACGATCTCTGTCAAATGATTCGCAACACGGCGCGCGCCGGGATTCCCACATTGAAGTACAACTTGAGCATCCTCGGAGTCGTGCGCACCGAATCCACGCCCGGAAGAGGCGGAGCCATTTACAGCACCTTCGAATATGATAAAGCCAGGCAGGAACCAGCGCTGACTGAGGCCGGGCCGGTCGAGGCCGATCAGTATTGGGATCGCATCACATACTTCCTCAAACGCGTCGTTCCGGTGGCCGAAGAATACAAGGTGAAACTGGCCTGTCATCCGCACGATCCGGGCATGCCGCGCGATAGAGGCTTTCGCGGAGTGCAGACCGTGCTCGGCAACGTGGATGGACTGAAACGTTTCGTCGAAATCATGCCGAGCAAGTATCACGGATTAAACTTCTGCCAGGGCACCGTCGCAGAGATGTTAACGAAACCGAGCGAAGAGATCTTCGACGTGATCCGTTATTTCGGCAGTCGCGGCAAGATCTTCAACGTCCATTTCCGCAACATCCGCGGCGGCTTTCTGAACTTCAAGGAAACGTTCATCGACGATGGTGACGTTGACATGTTGAAGGCAATGCGGGTCTATAAAGAAGTTGGGTACGATGGAATGATGATGCCGGATCATGTTCCTAAAATCTCGGCGGACCCGAGCGAAAGCCAGGCCTTTGCTTACACATTTGGTTACATTAAGGCGCTCATCGCCGCCGTCGGCTCTGAAACTTAGATCTTGAAAGCGGTTTCATATTATGAGGACGAACATGCAATCTACGAAAATAACGACCTGCTTGGTGTGTGTAGCGGCGTGTTTCGCATATGCTCTTGTCTCTGCATCCATCTCGCTCGCGCAGAGCCCTTCGCCACTGATCCAAAACGTGTCTGGTCGGCGGACTCTCTCGCTAGACGGGGATTGGCATTACATTGTCGACCCACATGAGGAGGGAACGGCGCGGCGTTTTTACCTGAATGGGAAGCCTTTCGGCAGCCGGAATTTCGTCGAATACGATTTCAATACCTCGCCGATTATGCGCGTGCCGGGCGATTGGAACTTTCAGCGGCCGGAATTGCAGTGGTACGAAGGCACGCTTTGGTACCAGAAATCTTTCGACTATCACGCTTCTGCAAACATGCGCACTCTTCTTTATTTTGGCGCCGCGAATTATCGTGCTCGCGTCTGGCTGAATGAGAAACCATTGTGTGAACACGAAGGCGGCTTCACTCCCTTCAATTGCGAAGCAACTTCCGCGTTGCAGGAAGGCGCTAACGTCGTCATCGTTTCAGTTAACGATAATCGCCATGCGGACGACATTCCGTCGCTCAGGCCCGATTGGTTCAACTACGGCGGGCTGACTCGCGATGTTCGTATCGTCGAAGTCCCGCGACAATTCATCGAGCAGTACTCGATTCAATTGGACCGTGAGAACACGCGACGCATCGCCGGATGGATTCGCGTAGCAGGCGCGTCGGCGCCGCAAAAACTCTCGGTGAGAATTCCGGAGTTAAAACTCTCTACCGAAGCAACCACGGATAACGATGGGCTGGCTCGATTTACGCTCGATGCCCCGGGCTTGCAATTGTGGTTGCCCGAAAAGCCGAAACTCTATCGCGTGGAGATCTCAACTGAAAGCGATCAGATCGTTGACGACATCGGCTTTCGCACGATCGAAACACGCGGTACGGATATTCTGCTCAACGGGCGTCCAATATTTCTGCGCGGAATAGACATGCACGAGGAGCCGGTCAATCGTCCGGGGCGCGCTCATGGCGAAGACGACGCGCGGATACTGCTGGGTTGGGCGAAGGAACTCGGCTGTAACTTTGTGCGGCTGGCCCACTATCCCCACGACGAAAGCATGACCCGCATGGCGGATCGCCTCGGCTTGATGGTTTGGTCTGAGATTCCCGTTTATCAGGGCATTGATTTCAAGAACGCGCAGACACTCGCGAAAGCGCAGCAGCAATTGACAGAGATGATCGCCCGCGATCGAAACCGCGCAGCAATCATCCTCTGGTCCGTCAGCAATGAAACGCCGAAATCAGCGGAGCGCAATGCCTTTCTTCATCAACTCATCGTCATGGCGCGGACGCTCGACCCGACCCGCCTGATCACGACGGCCACAAATCAAACCAACGCGACTGAACCGCACAAGAGAATCTTTGACGATCCCATCATCGCCGATCTGGATGTCTTTGGAGTCAACGAATACATCGGCTGGTACGAAGGCGTCCCGGCGGATCTCGACATCACGACCTGGAGCACGCCATACAATAAGCCAATGATCGTCAGCGAATTTGGCGGCGATGCCAAGTACGGTTTGCACGGCGCCGCCTCTCAGCGTTGGACCGAGGAATATCAGGAAGACATCTACAAACATCAGATCGCCGCGCTCCGCAAGATCCCGTTCCTGCGCGGCACGAGCCCGTGGATCCTGAAAGATTTTCGCTCACCACATCGGCAATTGCCGGGCATTCAGGACGGCTTTAATCGCAAAGGACTTATCTCGGAACGTGGCGAGCGAAAGAAAGCGTTCTATGTTCTCCAAAGGTTCTATCGCGAGTTGGCGGCGCAAACTGCCGCGACTGCTCAGTAACCTCCGCCCCAATTTCGAATTGATACCTAAGAACGTCTCTGTCTCAGATCAGGGCCTGAACTATGGCTTCGCTCGATTCTTAACCGCAACGCGGTTGCGCCCTCCAGCCCAGGGTTGACCGCTTCGGCTACCCTGGGATCAGGGATGAATCACCCTTCAACCGTAAGGCTGTTGGATTGTGATCTGTTCTCCCCACCCTCCAGTGTTGGTAAAGCCCGTGATCATTATGTGCGAGTTCGCGGGCAATGGCAGGCTGATTGAATTAGACATTACGGAATCTCCTCTCCAAGAGTCCACGCAGACTAACATAAGGTTACTTCTATTTGAGTAGGTTATTCGCGCGGGTCGAAGTCGTACTGCGCGGCGACACTTAGTTAAAACTCGATGCCTCTTTGCGCTCTAATCCCGGCTTGAAACGGATGCTTTACTTCCGTCATTTCGGTGACGAGGTCGGCAGCTTCGATCAATTCTTTTGGCGCATCGCGTCCAGTGACGACGATGTGAAGGGAAGGTTGGCGTTCGCGCGCGGCGCGGATTTCTTCCAAAACTTCTGCGACCGGCAACATTTCATAGCTCAAAACATAAACCAGTTCATCGAAGACGAGCAGATCGTAATCCCCGCTTCGAAGTTTTTCGACACAAAGGTTCCAGGTAGCGCGCGCGGTCTGACGATCCTGTTCGGGATTTTTTGTGTCCCAGGTGAAGCCGTCACCCATGGTATGAACTTCAATTCCGAGTTTTTCCGCTGAGACATGCTCGCCGTAGCGATCGGTGCGCGACTTCATGAATTGGATCATGCAGCAACGCAGCCCCTGGCCGGCAGCGCGCATCATCAAGCCGAGTGCGCATGTCGTCTTGCCTTTGCCATTGCCGGTGTGAACGATGAGGAGGCCGCGCGTCTGTTCTTGATAGTCCTCGCGGCGCCATTTGTATTTGCGCTCGATTGCCATCAGTGAAATGCCGGGAAAGTTTAGAGGCGGGCTATTGCCCGCCTATTCTTGCGCTATCAGAGTTTCTGGCGGGCAGTAGCCGCCGCTAGACGTATCGGGACTACTTCAGAGCGTCTTCGGTAATATCTCTCAATCCATTCGCGCGCTTGATGGCGTCTTGCAGCAGCGGCACAACTTGCCGCTCGACGCTCTCGAGGTTGCCTTTCAAGGTGCAGCCGGCGGCGTTGCGATGTCCACCGCCGCCGAACTGCTCCGCAACCTTAGCGACGTTCACATCCCCTTTCGAACGCAAGCTGGTGCGATAGACCCCCGGCGAACACTCTTTGAAAAGCGCCGTTGCTTCGATTTCTTCGACAGATAAAGGATAGTTAACGAATCCGTCGGCGTCCTCTTCAGAAGCCCGTGTCTGTTCCTGCATCTCCAGCGTCTGTTCCATCCAAGCGATATGGCCCGTCTCGTCACGTTTCGCCGTCGCGAGGACCAGGCTCAACAATTCAATCTTGGGCCATTGATAACTACCGAAGATCGCTTCCGCGGTCTTGGCGGGTTTGACGCCGGTGCGCACGAGTTCAGAAGCTATCTTGAAAGTTCGCTCGGTTGTATTCGAGTAATGAAACGATCCCGTGTCAGTGAGTAACGCGGTGTAGACGCATTCGGCGATCTCTTTGGTTACGCGCACGCCGGTGGCTTTGCAGAGATTGTAGATCATCTCGCCAACGGCCGAAGCAGTTGAATCGATCCAGTTGATGGCCCCAAACAGGGCGGTCGTCGAATGGTGATCGATGTTGACGACGAATTGTTTTTCGAGATCGATCAAGCCGGGCCGATCGATGTCGGAGCATTCAATTACGAAAACGGCATCGTAAGGGCGATCGACCGAGGGGGTTACGCGGATTGCGTCGGCGCCGGGAAGTAGTTGATAAGCATGCGGCGCCACGTCGCGCATGGTGACTTCGACGTCTTTGTCGAGCGCGCGCAGCAACCAGTAGAGACCGAGCGAGGAGCCGAGGCTGTCGCCGTCTGGCCGAACGTGGGAAGTAATCGCAAAGCGATCTTTCTTTTCAACGAGTTCAACTACCTGGCTAAGCATTGGTGGATTTCGGATTGCGAATTTCGGATTGTGGATTTAAGAACGAACGCAAATTCGCAATCCGCAATCACTCCCCGTGTCCTATCTTTTCAAGTAGCACATCGACGCGCTCAGCTTCTTCTTCGACCGTGTCGCGCACGAAGTGAAGCGCGGGAGTATGCCGCAAATCGAGCGCGAAGCCAAGTTGCCGGCGCACATAAGGCGCGGCGTGTCGCAATGCGAGCAAAGCGACGTCGTGTTCCCGCTCGTCCCCCTCGACGGTTACGTAGACGCTGGCATCACGCAGATCGTCCGCGACTCGCACCTCTGTCACGGTGATCGTCGCCAGCCGCGGGTCCTCTAATTCATAGCCCACAATCTGCGCAATCTCTTCGCGCAGCGTCTCAGCAATGCGCTCTGGCCGATGCATGTCAGAGGTCAGAGGTCAGAGATCAGAGGTCAGATCTCCGACCTCCGATCTCTGACCTCGGTTTTTATAATTCTGTCGCCGCAACTTTTTCGATCACGTAACATTCGATCTGGTCGCTGACTTTGATATCGTTAAAGTTTTCCAGACCGATACCACACTCGAAGCCTTCGCGAACTTCCGACGCGTCTTCCTTGAAGCGACGCAACGAGGCGATGTTGCCTTCCCAAGTCACCACGCCGTCTCGGATTAAACGGGCGCGCGCATTGCGTTTCATTATCCCATCGACGACCATGCAGCCGGCGACCACGCCCACTCTCGGGACTCGGAAGGTCTCGCGCACATCGGCTTTGCCCAGAATCTTTTCCTTTTCGATTTTCTCGAGCATGCCGATCATCGCGGCCTTAATCTCTTCTTCGACCTTGTAGATGATCGAGTGCAGGCGGATGTCTACGTTCTCCTGTTTCGAAAGATCGCCGGCCCGCGATTCAGGCCGCACATTGAAGCCGATGATCACCACGGCGCTTGACGAAGCGCTGGCTTGCGTCGCCGATGCCAGCAGTACGTCCGACTCGGTGATCGCGCCCACGCCCGAACGGATGACTTTGACTTTCACGCGCTCGCTCGACATCTTCTGCAGAGTCGATTTCAGGACCTCGACTGAGCCCTGGACATCGGCCTTGATGATGACCAGCAGCTCTTTGACCTCGGTCTCGCCGAGGGCTTCGATTCCGCGTTTGGTGGTCTTAACCAGCGTGCGCTGTCGCTCGACGGATTGGCGATGATGCGAGATTTGCTGCGCGCGGGTAACGTCAGCGACGACCTGGAAAGTCTCGCCGGCCTGGGGCACTCCTTGCAGGCCAAGCACTTCCACCGGTGTTGCCGGCCCGACATCGGTTACTTGTTCGCCGCGATCATTGAACATCGCGCGGACCTTACCGAAGATTTGGCCGACGATGAACGGATCGCCGATGCGCAAGGTGCCTTGCTGAACCAAGGCGGTAGCAACGGCGCCGCGGCCGCGATCAAGTTTCGCTTCCAGCACGACGCCAGAAGCCAGACGCGTGGTGCTCGCTTTCAGATTCAGAATATCCGAAGTCAGCAGGATGGTTTCGAGCAGCGTCTCCAGGTTCTCGCGCTTCTTCGCGGAAACGTCGACCATTTCGGTGTCACCGCCCCACTCAACCGCATTAAGCCCTTGCTGAGCGAGTTCCTGTCGCACTCTATTCGGATTTGCATCGGGCTTGTCGATCTTATTGATGGCCACCACGATCGGAACGCCCGCGGCGCGCGCGTGCTCGATCGCCTCGATGGTTTGCGGCATGACGCCGTCGTCGGCGGCGACGACGAGCACCACGACGTCGGTCGCCTTCGCACCGCGCGCGCGCATCAATGTAAATGCTTCGTGGCCCGGCGTGTCGAGAAACACGACGCGGCGCTTTTCATTGTGGTTGTCGGGGTTGGGAACTTCCACGCTATAAGCGCCAATGTGTTGGGTAATGCCGCCGGCCTCGCCGGCAACGACATTGGTGGTGCGAATCGCATCGAGCAAAGAAGTCTTGCCATGATCGACGTGGCCCATCACCGTGACCACGGGCGCGCGCGGGACTTCGACATCGTCGACATCGGCCGCGATCAGCTCTTCGAACTCTTCTTCCGCTACCATTTCTTCAAAGGGCACGAAGCTCACCTCATAACCGAACCGCTTTCCGAGTTCGGCAGCCACTTCATCATTAAGAGCTTGATTGATAGTTGCGAATACGCCCCGTTGCAGTAACAGCGCCACGATGTCCTTCGGTTTGATGCCAAGCTTTTCGGCAAATTCCTTGACGGTCGAGCCCTCGACTATGCGCACCGCCTTCAACTCGCCCGAAGTTGCTGGAGTCTCGAGCCGGCCCGCGATGCGTTGTTCCAGCGTTAGCACCGGCGGTGGCGGTATGAATTCGCGATCGAATTTGCTGCCCTTGCCTTCAACACGCTTAGCGTTACGGGTTGAGCCGCGGCGCGACTTTCGTCTGCCTGCATCGGGAGGTGGAATGTAAGTCGTCTGCGGTGTCGCCGTTTCACCAGGCGTCCCCGCGTATTCAACTCGAGACCTGGCAGCTCGCTCGCGCACGCGTGTTGATGGCGTCCCTGGGGGCGGCTCAGGCACGCGCTCCCCCGGTCGAATGCCGGCGTTGATGGCGGCGGCGGTTGGACGCAACACGCGCACTTGGCGAGACGGTGCCGCCACTGGTTCGACTCGCGCCGCCGCCACGGCAGGCTCACTCGCCGCAGTCGCAGCCGGCGCCGCGGTTTGCGCAGGAGCAGGCTCCGGCTGCGAAATCATCGGACTCGGTGCCGCTGGTTTTTCTGCGCGCACAGCCGGCGCTAGCCGGCGAACCACCTGTGAAGGAGTCGGCGGAACCGGCTCAGGCTCTTGAACTATTATCGGTTCCAGTTCCGGTATATCTATTGGTGCGGCTGCCTCTGCTTCAACCGGAGGAGCGGCTTCTTCAACGACTGGTCGCGCGGCTTTCTTCACGACCTTAACGGCGCGTCTAAGGGTGACGTCCTTTTTCGGAAAATACTTTTCGCGAATTCTTTCCGCGAGTTCTTTCGAGATCGAATTCGAGGGGACACTGACATCCACACCTTCGCGCCGCACGTCTTCGATCAGGCGCTTAGTGTCGATCTTCAGTTCTTTGGCGAGATCGTAGAGTCTAACTTTCGAGGTAACTGCTCCCATGCGCTCCTTGCTTTCGGATAAGTGGCTGCTCAGTCTCCGCCACCCTCGAGGAGCGCGCTTCTGGAGCGCCTCGCTATCTTAGGCGTTGGAGGCGAGCAGGCGCACGCGCCGTTGCGCGCACGCTCGAATCATTTGGCCGCCGTATCAGAAGCATCTCATTGCTTCTCGTCCTTCAGGCTCTCGTTTGTCGCGGCCATTTCCTTCGGTGACGATTCGAGAGGAATTTCGGTTTCAATCGTGTCCGCTTCAGCTTCGGACGCCGTTGCGGTTTCTGCTTCGCTTGCGGCTTCAAGATCAGCCACGGCGGTCGAGGTAATGTCCGGCGCGGGGGTTACGACGTCTGGACGAAGATCGCGGCCGGCTTGCTGCAAAACCAGTTCATCGACAGAGAACGGATCGGCTTCTGTCAGAGCTACCGGCTCGGCGGATTCGTGCGCGCGATGATTGGCTTCAGCGGAAAAAGGCGTGCCTTGCTCGACTGCTTCGTCATAACCAGGCGCGGTCATCTTATCGTTAGGCTCGACTTCGCCTGCGGCTTCCTCGTCAAACTCAGCCGAAACAGCATGCTGCTCCTCGACAATCTCGGTCGCGGGCACTTCATCTTCGGAGGCCTGCAAACTTTGATCCCGCAACTCCACCACCGAACGCGCTTCTTTGAGAATCGTTTCAGCTTCGTCCAGACTCACGTCGAGAAATTCAACCAGATCGTCGACCGTAGTATGAGCCAGGGCATCGATGTCGGCGACGCCATGTTCGACCAGCGCTTCCGCCTGCAGCGCAGTGACTACTTGAGTTGCCGACAAAGGCACCGGCTCACCGGACGCAATCATCGCGCTCATCTGTTCGTGGACTTCGCGCTTAATCTCCTCTTCGCTCCGGATGTCGATGTTCCAACCGACCAGCTTCGTTGCCAGCCGCACGTTCTGGCCGCGCTTGCCAATCGCCAGACTGAGCTGATCTTCATTGACGATGACTTCCATCTGCCGGTTCTCGATGTCGGTGATGCGTACCTGATTGACCTTTGCCGGCGACAGCGAGTTCGCCGCAAACACCGAAGGCTCTTCAGACCATTCGATGATATCGATTTTCTCGCCTCGCAGCTCGCGAATGATTGCCTGAACGCGCGACCCTTTCATGCCTACGCAGGCGCCGACCGGATCGACGTCGCGTTCGTTGGAAACCACGGCAATCTTTGCGCGCTCGCCCGGCTCGCGAACGCAGGACTTGATGACGACTGTGCCGTCGTAAATCTCCGGCACTTCCATCTCGAACAAACGCTCGAGCAATTCAGGCGAGGTGCGCGAAACCTCAATCTGTGGTCCTTTTGATTCCTTCGAGACATTGGTAATGACGACGCGAATGCGCTCACCCTGGTTCCATTGCTCACCGCGCGACTGCTGCGATCGCGGCAGGATCGCTTCCAGATTTCCCAGATCGACGATCATGTTGCCGCGCTCGAAACGCTTAACGAAACCGTTGACCAGTTCCCCGACCCGATCGATGTATTGCTCGTAAACATTGTTGCGGACCGCGTCGCGAACTTTCTGAAAGAGAATCTGTTTGGCGGTTTGCGCCGCGATGCGACCCAATTCTTCCATCGGCAATGGCAACAACAGAGCGTCTCCGATTTCAACTTCCTCGCCGCCGAGTTCACGCGCTTCGTCGATTGACAGTTCGGTGAATGGATCGGCGACGTCGTCAACCACCACCTTCGAAGCCGAGATTTCCAGCCCGGTATCCGAACTCCAATCCACCTGGATGTCTTCGCCGCCTTTGAACTGCTTCTTTGCGGCAGCTCGCACGGCTTCCTTGATCGCTTCAATTACCAAATCGCGATCGATGCCTTGCTCCTGACAAAGGGCTTCAATGTTTTGCGCAATGCTCGTGCTCATTCAGTTCTGCTTCTCTTCAATCATTCACGGTGAAATTTTTGTCCCATCGTCTCAACGCAAGTGTCGGTTGGCCTTGGTCAAGTAGCGATCGGTGTCTTCGCGCTCGCGGCCGTGGCGAAATTCGCTCTCTATATCAGCCTCCAGATGCGCCTTGGCGATTCCATCGATCGGAATCAGCACGCGTCCGCTGGTTCGATCTTCAAGGATCACGTTGCTATCGTCGACTCCAACGATGCGCCCGCGAAAGTTTCGCTGGCCATTCACCGGCGTGCGCGCCTTAATCTTTGCGTCCCTGCCCGCAAACCGCTCGTAATCGTCCCGGCGGTAAAGCCCGCGTTCGAGGCCGGGCGACGAAACCTCCAGCGTGTACGCGGAATGGATGAAATCTTCCACGTCGAGCACGGTGCCGAGCTGATTGCTCACATCCGAGCAATCTTCGTGCGTGACACCGCCGGGCTTATCAATGAACACGCGCACCGTCGGGTGGCCCTCGGGTCCGGCTAGCTCGACGTGAACTAATTCTACCCCGTGGTCGATGGCGACCTGTTCGGCAGTCTCGCGTATCCGCTCTGCAACTGACCCTGACTCCATCGTGGTGGCGCAGACTCTAGTCTGTGTCGTCGATCTCCGAAATTCAGGTTCACAGACTGAGTCTGTGCTGCCTTTCGCCCAAAAGAAAAAGTGGGCGAAAACCCACCGGACAACACATCCGAGATCCGAGCAAGCTTTGGATTATACGGCAAGGATCGAGTGGAAGCAAGCGAGGGTCAAATGCGAGTGTCGTCAGCTTACGGTGTTCAGAGTACCGACTTTAGTCGGGCTTTTTTCACCTTGCTAGCTCCGAATAGAAGCCCGACTAAAGTCGGTATTCTGAACACTCGGACGGGTTATGGCTTGGCGTTGGAAGCGAACTCTTCGATCAGTTTCTGCGCTCTAATCCCTGGGCTGACTACGGCGAGTTTTTGTGACCAATCATAACCACTGAATACGCCCACGAGCGCGCCCTCTTCGTTATAGACCGGGCTCCCGGAAAATCCGTCGCGAGCGGCTATCTTCGCCGACCAGTATTCGATGCCCTTGAAGGCATACGACCCATAGAATGTGCCGTGACTCACAATGCGATCGCCATGCGGCCGGGCAATCAACATCAGCTTCTCATCTTTGGTGAGGGTCGTTTGAAAAGCCGGCGCGACGAATTGTTTAGGCGCGCTGCAAACTTCCAGCAATGCCAGGTCGGCTTCCGGATCGATCTTGAGCACCTTTGCCTGACAGCCACCGACATAGACCTTGGCCTCCAGCTCATCGTCACGTCCGAACCCGAGTGCCAGCTTCTTCGATTCATCGAGATTGCCAGAGACCACATGATAAGCGGTCATCACCAGGCGCCCGCCAACCAAAAAGCCGGTGGCATATCCGTTCGGCCCCCAGTTAAGAAAAGAGATCACGCGTTGCAGAGCGTTTGGGTTCTTCTTGGCGAACTCGAGTTCCAGAGAGATGGTGCCGCGTTCCTGTCGCTTCAGGATTTCCGCGGCGCCATTTCCGAGACAAGGTGCGGTAAGCAGGCAGAAGGCCAGCAGCACAAGCATCAAGCGGCAAAAGGCTTTTCTCATCCGATCCTCCTCTGGAGAATTGAAGACTGACGATTTGCACGACGACGTGGTCGGGCGTTGGTTCAAACAACAGAACTGGAATCGCATTCTCACGACTGTCCGCCGCGAGATATTCTTTCGGCCGGGGGGTTAGGCGTCGGTGAGCTTCGACCGCGTCTGGCATCCGAAGCCAAGCCGCCTGGTGTTCTTAGCTCTGAATGCCAAAACGCCCCCCGAAGGTTGGTCGTCACTTTCTACCATAGAAAAGGTAAGTTTGAAAGGTCTTTTCTGGTTTTGATAGAAAAATGTGAATTTTGGAGTGCGCCGGCAGAGGGCAGCGGCGACTAGAGCGCAAGCGTCCCGCTTGCAATGTTAGGAGTTTCGCATGTCGCGCTCATTGCAAGCGGGACGCTTGCGCTCCCGTCGCCGCTGCCCTCTGCCGCCGCGCTCAAAATTCAGCCGCCGAGCTTGCTCTTTACCGCCT
>QHXE01000046.1 GCA_003222835.1 Acidobacteriota bacterium
ATTTCCAAATCCAGGCCGCGGCGAAGATTTCTGTTCCGCCGGCCAATTTACTCGCTGCCAATCGCTGCTGCGTTGCTGCTCGCAATCGGAGTGGGAATCATCTACTTCAGTTTGTATAGTGGCTCTTCGCAAACAGTCTATGCCGCCGCTTTGGATGACCATTATTCAGAAGTGGTGCAACATCCGACGATTCCGGGTTGGCGCGAAACGCCGGCAGAGATAAGCGCCTTTGTACGCGAGCAACTCGGCGATGCAGACTTTCTTGATAAGCTCGCGCCTGCCGACTATCACCTCACGCGCGCCCGCCTCTGCGATCTGCCCGATAAAGCGTACGTTCATCTCGTTTACAAAAATGACGCGCGCGAAATCTCTATTTATGTCCGACGCAAAGACGCTGAGCTTCCCGGCGCAACTGTAGAAACGGTTAACGGCTGCGCCTTACACGCTGCCGCCATCAACAAGTTCGAGATCGCCGGATTTCAGTCTCAGAGATACACCGTATTGGTCGTAAGCGACTTGCCCCGCGCAGAGAGTTTGCGCATCGCCAGAAATGCCGCGTTGGGCCTCACATAGCTGTGGCTTGCCGCAATACTGTCTGCCAACAGTTACATTGATGTTCCCGTGCGCAGATGAGCCGACCTTGCGTGTCTCCAAAGATGTCTGACGTCGTTTGCCAAGAACATCGCTTCGGAGAGAATTCCAATGAATTGTCCACGGTAAGAATTCGAAGAGCTTTCCACAGTATTTCGGTAGTTTTTTGATCGCGGCGCACGGTCGAAGATCAAAAGTAATCCCAGAAAAGCCAGGTGAGTAGTCTGACTCCATCGAACCACCAAAACCGCGCGGGCCGAAAATTCTTCGGTCCCGGGATGATCGTTGTTGTCGCGATCGCTCTTGGCAAGTTGGGCCTCCACTGTTTCTTCAACAATCGCTACGGCTACTTCCGTGACGAGTTCAATTACATGTCGTCCGGCAATCATCTTGCCTGGGGTTATGTAGACCAACCTCCGCTTCTTCCATTCCTGGTCCGCGTCAGTCGCGCGCTGCTGGGAGATTCATTGCGGAGTATCAGATTCCTGCCGGCGCTCGCCATCTCAGCGGTAGTCATTCTCACTGCAATGATGGCTCGTGAATTCGGCGGCCGTCGCTTCGCACTTATTCTGAGCGCAATTGCGATATTAGTCGCGCCGTTTTATTTGTCCGACGGCAGCCTGCTGACAACGAATTCGTTGGAGCCGTTGTTGTGGATGGGATGCGCATACTTCGCGATTGTGGCAATCAAGCGCGACGCGCGTTGTTGGATCGCCTTTGGTGTGGTGGCCGGACTTGGTTTGGAAGAAAAGTATTCAATTGCGATTTTCGGTCTGGCAGTCGTAGGTGGACTTCTGTTGACTCGACACCGGCGCATTTTCCTCAACAAGTGGCTTTGGATCGGCGGGCTCGCCGCGTTCCTGATCTTTCTGCCGAACGTGATTTGGAATGTCCGCAACCATTGGCCATTCCTGGAATTGATGCACAACATCAGGGCAGATGGCCGGGATGTGCAACTCTCCACACCTCAGTTTCTGGTGCAACAGGTCTTATTACTCCATCCGTTGACAGCGCCGATTTGGATCGCCGGGGTCATCGGTCTTTTGCTTTCGCGGCGCTTGAAAGACTTTCGATTGTTCGGATGGAGTTATCTGATTTCGTTGGCTGCGTTCATTGTGCTTAAAGGAAAGAATTACTACCTGGCGCCGGGCTATCCCGTGCTTTTCGCGGCGGGCGCCGTAGTAATTGAGTCCGGAGTTGAGCGGACGCGGCAAGCCTGGCTAAAGCCGGCGATGATTGTGGTGCTGCTCGCGGGCGGCGCATGGTTCGCGCCGCTGGTGGTGCCCGTTTTTTCAATCGATCATTTCATTTCGTATATGAACTACCTGCCGTTCAAGCCTCCCCGCAGTGAGCACAGTCACGAGCATGCCGTGCTGCCGCAGCATTACGGGGATCAGTTTGGCTGGGAAGAGTTGGCCGCAATGACGGCCCAGGCGTGGGCGCGTGTCCCGCCCGAGCACCGAGGTGACTGCGCGATCTTTGGACAGAACTATGGCCAGGCCGGAGCGATTGATTTCTTCGGTCCGCGTTACGGTTTGCCAATGGCGATAAGTGGTCATCAAACTTATTATCTGTGGGGACCGCGAAATTATTCGGGCAACTGCATGATTGTTATCGATGACAAAAAAGAGAGGCTGACTGAACTGTTCGAGCAAGTTGAATATGTGGGCACGTCGGACAATCAATACGCACTCGAGCGGAACATTTCGGTTTACCTTTGCCGGGGAGCAAGATTTGGATCGCTGCGGACACTCTGGCCGCAAATTAAGAAATGGCGTTAGCTCGAGGCAAAACAATCGAAGTCTACACGGAGATGTCAGCCACCCGCGAGAGGAACCCCGCCGACTACCGGGACATCATTATGGGGTTTCGGGTAGCCAGGGATCTCCTCAAGTGAAGCGGGAAACGAATCAACGAGAGTTACTCCAATGAGACAAATAAGAATCCGGCAACTGTTAGCAGTGTTCATCCTTGCTGTGAGCGCCGCGGGACAGGGTACAACCGGCGCTGCCCCGCAGGACAGCCTCTATGAGAATCCCGGCAAGCTGGTTTCCGCGAACGGCACTCGCTTAAATCTCTACTGCATGGGAAGCGGCTCGCCCACGGTCGTGTTCGAATCGGGTTGGGAAGACTGGGCGCCCGCCTGGGCGATCGTGCAGCCTCGGATTGCGAAGTGGACGCGCGCATGCAGCTATGATCGCGCCGGGACCGGGTTCAGCGATCCCGGTCCTATGCCGCGCACTAGCGTACGGATCGCCGATGAGCTGCACAGTGCGCTGCACAACGCCGGCGTCAAAGGCCCGTACATTTTGGTTGGCCATGCCTTCGGTGGCGACATCGTACGCACCTTTGCGGATCGGTACATGCGCGAGGTTGCGGGGCTGGTGCTGGTTGACGCCGATTCCAATGATGTTGGACCGAAGGAGATGCAGGAAGAAGCGCATCGAGGATTTGGCCGTGTTCTTTCTCAATTGCGCGATTGTCGTAACGCGATTGCCGAACACAAGCCGTTGCCGGCGCTGTCATCACGACCTGGTCAGCCGCAACGGACCTGCGCCCAACAGTTTTTTCGGGGCTTGCCGGAGGCGGCGTGGTCTCCGGAATTGAACGCTAAACTGTTGGAGATCGCGCAAACCAAGGTCGCTATGTATGACGCCTATCTTTCGGAAATGGAACAGGCAGGGTATGACGAAGCCTATCTGCAACAACACCGCCGCCCATTCGGCTCCCGGCCCATCCGCGTGCTCACCTCCGGAAACCACGGCGTCGGCCACCTGGAGAGGAAGCCTCCGGACACGCCGGAGCACCTGAAATATGAGCAGGAGATCACGCTGGCCCAGGCGCGTTGGCTCGGACTGTCCTCGAACGCTAAACAGATCTTCGCCCGCAATAGCTCGGAATATATCCAGTTCGACGAGCCGGAGACTGTGATCAACGCCATCCGCGAAGTGTATGACCAGAGCAATAGCCGCCGGCGTTCCAAATCCTTCAACATGGACGGCCCGATCGACACTAGATCTCGAAGCTGGCGCGTTTCGGTTTGCATATCTTCGCTCCGTAATTACTGCGCTGGTTGTTTTGGAAGTTGCGAAAAGATGACGAAGTGGCCGCCCGGCTCTTTCGCCACAACTTCTTTCGCCCCATACGGCGTCTCATGTAGGCCTTGTATGATCTCAGCGCCTTTGAGCGCGTCGATGACTGCGTTGATGTTCGGCACTTCCATGAAAATGAATGATGGCCCTTGGTCTGCGGCTTTG
>QHXE01000332.1 GCA_003222835.1 Acidobacteriota bacterium
TGCCTGCAGGAGTCCGTCGGAAAAACCGCGTAGCGGTGAAATGTCTATAGAAGGGTAGGCACAATTGAGATGTAGTTGCTCCTTTAGGAGCGCAACCGACTATTCGTTCGCCCATAAATGGGCTCTCCGAGATCAATCGGTTCGAGCTTTTCTATAAACATTGCATCCCTACGGGATTTCCCGACAGACTCCTGTAGGCGGGCGCGCATGACCAACAACCACGAATCCAACATCAAGTTAAAGAGCACGCGATCCGCGATCCGGCTCAATAACGTTGGATGTGCTACGACTAGGGACGCGCGTTGATTAGAATTGCTCCGCTTGCAGACGTGTTAGACTCCTTAAAGTCGGACCGTTTGTATGATCGTCGTAGCGAATCGTTAAGTTCTGAGTTGTCCTTCCTCATAAATCTCTCGTTCCTTCTTAAGCTCTTCTTCGCTCATCAATCCCGCTCGTGCCACAGTTACTTTTCAAGACAAGCGTGATACTTTTGAGGCAAATTCCCCCTTTAAGTTCTGATTGAAATTGGCAAACGCGGGCGATCTTCGAATGATCGTATCGGAGGGAGGCGACTATGTGGGCAAACCATCGATTGCTGCTCGCAGTTTTCCTCTCGATGCTTGTAGTGTTCGTTACTTGTATTGCTCTGTCAACGCGAGCCAGCATCGAGATTACTGACAAAGTCTCTGCGGCTAATCCTAAACTCGCCGATGGATTAGCCGCATGGGAGCAAGTGTATTCTGTCTTGTCTTCGCCACGCTGCATCAACTGTCACACCGCTACGAACTATCCGCAGCAAGGCGACGACCGGCACCGCCACTTCGCGAATGTTATTCGCGGTCCGGCCGGCAAAGGTGTGGCTGGACTGAATTGTGTGAGCTGTCACCAATTGGAGAATGCCGACAGTACGGGAGTACCCGGCGGGCCGAACTGGCACTTGGCGCCGCTCTCAATGCGATGGCAAGACACAAACGATCAACCATTGTCGAGCGCGACGGTGTGTCGTGCGGTGACTGATCGTTCGAGAAATGAAAATATGGATGCACGCGCCTTGTTGAAGCATCACGAAGAAGCAGCTCTGGTGCTTTGGGCGTGGAATCCTGGCCGGCGGCCTGATGGAACGATGCGCAGTTTGCCGCCGCTTACACATGCGGAGTTTGTCGCCGCAACTCGTATCTGGGTCGAAGCCGGCACCCCTTGTCCGCGCGCAAAATAGGAGACCAGCCATGGCAACTTTTCAACTCAACATAAACGGCCAGCCGAAACAGGTAAACGTTGATCCGTCCACGCCGCTCCTTTGGGTCTTACGCGAAGAACTGAAAATGACGGGCACGAAATATGGTTGCGGCATCAGTGCCTGCGGCGCGTGCACCGTACACGTTGGCGGCATAGCTACTCGCTCATGCGTCGTACCGGTGTCACTGGTTGGTGATCGAGAAATCGTAACGATTGAAGGCATTGGACAAGATCCCGTAGGCCATGCGGTGCAGGAAGCCTGGATAGAGAAAGACGTAGTGCAGTGTGGTTATTGTCAGAGTGGACAAATTATGAGCGCCGTCGCGCTGCTGAAAGCTACGGCGAAACCAAGCGACACGAACATTGAAGAGTCGATGGGTGGAAATCTTTGCCGCTGCGCCACCTATGTCCGCATTCGTGAAGCGATCAAGAGCGCGGCCCAACAATTGAAGTAAGGAGGCGACGATGCGAGCAGCACGCAAACTCGAAAACGATCTGCACCTGAACCGGCGCAGCTTCCTGCGTGTATCTACGGCGGCGGCCGGCGGCTTATTGGTTTCCTTGTATCTAGATCTTCCTGCATCTGCGCAGGAAGGAAGACAAGCCCCACCGCCGAAAGTCTATCCACCAGACGCGTTCGTTCACATCAAGCCTGACGGTAAGGTCTTAATTACGGTAAATCGTCTCGAGTTTGGTCAGGGCGTGCAGACTTCGCTGCCGATGGTTCTGGCCGATGAAATGGACGCTGATTGGTCGCAGGTGATGGCGGAGCTCGCGCCCGCAGCGGATGTCTACAAGGATCCGCTTTTCGGCATTCAGATGGTTGGCGGATCAGGTTCAATCGCGCATTCGTTTCAGCAATACCGTGAGTTGGGTGCAAAGACGCGAGCGATGTTGGTTGCGGCCGCTACGGATCGTTGGCGCGTCTCGCCCGACCAATGCCGCACGGACGACAGTGTCGTGTAACGTCCAGCCGGAAAGTCATTACGTTATGCCGAACTCGCAAAGGACGCTGCACGAAAAACGGTGCCGGAAAAAGTACGTCTCAAGAATGCGTCGGAGTTCCGCTTAATCGGCAAGAGAGTGCCGAGGCTTGATAGCCGCGCCAAGTGCGATGGGTCGCAGAAGTTCGGACTCGATCTCGATCTTCCGGGAATGAAGGTGGCAGTTGTAGCTCATCCACCCGTATTCGGCGGACGTGTGAAGGCCGTTGACGACAAGGAAGCTCGCACCATCGCCGGCGTGCGTGAGGTGTTCGAAATCCCGCTCGTGAAAGGCAGCGCGGTCGCGGTGGTAGCCGACAAGTTCTGGACGGCAAAACAGGCGCGGGACCGACTGAAGATCGATTGGGATCTCTCTGGGGTCGAACACGCGGACAGCTCAGCGTTATGGGTGAAATACAAGGAACTGGCTCGCACTCCGGGCAATGTTGCGGTTGCGCGTGGTGATGAAAAAGCCATGGATCGAATCCCGGCTGCCAGACGGATTGTTGCCGAGTATGAATTTCCCTATCTGGCGCACACCCCGATGGAACCGCTAAATACGACGATCCGCTTTGACGGCAATCGCGCGGAGGCATGGGTACCTTCTCAGTTTCAGACGATGGACCAAATGGCCATCGCCCAGGTATTGGGATTGAAACCGGAACAAGTCGCTTTCCACACTGAATTTGCCGGCGGCGGTTTTGGTCGACGAGCAGTAATCGATTCACATGTGCAGCGCGAAGCCGCTGCGATTGCGAAACGCCTGCGTGGTACGCCGGTTAAGCTCGTCTGGACGCGTGAGGATGATGTGCGCGGTGGTTACTATCGTCCGATGCACGCGCATCGCGTCGAGATCGGCATCGGGCCGGATGGAATGCCGGCAGCATGGCGCCATGTCATCGTCGGACAATCGTTGGTTGCCGGGACTCCGTTTGCTGCAATGCTGATTAAGAACGGCGTCGATCAAACAACAGTCGAAGGCGCGGCGGACACTAACTACGGCATCGCGAACTTTCATGTGTCGGCACACAACCCAAATGTAAATGTGCCGGTGCTTTGGTGGCGCTCCGTGGGCAATACTCATACTGCGTTCGTCATGGAAACCTTGATTGACGAGTTAGCGACGCGAGCCAAAATCGATCCGATTGCTTATCGTCGTAAGCTCCTCAAACCGGACGCAAAGAAACTGCGCGCCGCGCTCGACCTGATGGATGAAAAGAGCGCCGCCTGGCGAAACAAGTTGCCGAAGGGGCATGCGGTCGGCATTTCATGCCACGAGTCTTTTGATAGTGGGGTCGCGTGCGCCGTTGACGTATCGATCGAGAACAAACGCCCAAGAATTCATCGCGCGACGGTTGCGGTCGATTGTGGCCTGGCAGTGAACCCTTTAACGATCGAAAGCCAATTTCAGGGAGGGGTAGGTTTCGGTATAACTCAACTGACGGGCGCGATCACATTCAAAGATGGCCGCGTGGAACAACGAAACTTCGACGGCTACACGCCACCTTACATCGTCGACGCGCCGGTAACTGTTGATGTTCATATCGTGCCCAGCACTGAAGCGCCCACCGGCTGCGGCGAACCTCCGGTTCCCGTAATCTCGCCGGCGGTAGTCAACGCTCTGGCAAAGCTGACCGGAAAACGTTATCGCAGCTTGCCGCTCGTGAGTATTTAACAAAGGCAGCGGCGTCATGGAGCTGTCTCCGATTTCTGCTCATCTCCGGCAGGCCTCTCGATGAGCCAAGTCGCGCGCTACGGCCCATTCGTCATGAATACGGAAGAGGAGATCGAACGGGCATTGCTCGATCTGCGACATGGGACCTTCGTAAGATAGCTGGAAGTGAAATCGATAACAGAGGGTGATGGTTTGAAAGGCGACTCGTCGCCGGAGTCACAGCTTACTCGTTTGCGTGACCTGCGCCTCAAGTTGTTGCCTCTTCACAAGTCGCTTTTGGAATTGGAGCGTGTCAACTTTGAAAAGAAGTTCGGTCGCGTCAACAGCGGAGAGTTGTTACAGCTCGTAATTAATCACGCGCAGTTTGCCTGGCTGGGCGTGATCTCTGCATTGGTTGTAGAGATCGATGAAATGCTCAATGGGGACCAGCCGGCAACTCTGAGCGACATGGAAAGCTTGTTCGCACAGGCCCGGTTGCTTTTCACATCGCCAGCCAATGAAGAATTCCATCAAAAGTACCAGGCTGTGCTTCAACAGGAGCCTGCCGTCGTGATGGCCCACTCAGGGGTTATGAAGCTGCTGAGAGAGAAAACCTAACATCAACTGGAAACAAGTCGTCGGGCGTGGCGCCGGGAAGTGGTTTTGTTTGCTCCTGGGATGCCCGCCTGGGGAAGCATGCTTTCAGACGATGAGATCTGGCAGATTGTGAGTCTGTTGAAAGACTCTCAGGATCTCCCTCCCTCGGTTGAAGCCGATGGGGACCGAGGACCAAGACGAAGAAATAAAAGTAGGGAGGCGACCAGACGAACCTCATGCCGTCTCATTGGTGTAAGATGATGCCGCTTTGACAATACGTTTGGCGCTTGCCGCGGAAGGAATCGATACGATGAATCTCAAACAAGTTTTGCTTAGAAGCTCGCTACTTCTGACCGTCATTTGTTGTTTGCCGGTATTCGTAATCGCTCAGAACTCTGTAACTATACTCACAGGCGCGGATCTTAATCGCGTCGTGCCTCCTGGATTCTATTTTCAAAGCCTGAGCGCGCCGACGCAGATGCGCAACTCCGCGGCCGCGCGTTTCGGAACCAAACGGTTCGTTATCGCCGGTCTGGTTGATACTGCCGGATATGCGGCCGATGTGCGCGCAAAATATGAAGGCTTCTTCATAACGGATTCGCCGGTTACGATCAATGGCTCCGATCTCGGCACCGGAGCTTACGGCTTCGGGTTCAGTAATGACGGCAAGATGCAGATTCTGGATCTGGCGGGAAATCAGATTCTCTCAGTCTCGACAACGAAGGACAGCGAGTTGAAAAGGCCGCGGCCGTTGATGATGACAAAGGCCGGAGACGGATTCCGATTTTACAGCGGCAAAGACTACGTGACTGTCACTGCCAGATAAGTCCGAGAGCGGCGAACAATTCCTGTAAAATAAACATTCCGTCCCTACGGGCTCTGTTAGATTGTTTTTGCTGGTTCGTGTCATCCTAACGCGAATATGAAATCGCCGCTCGCCTTTGTATTTCTGCTTGCACCGTTTCTTTTCCTCGCCATTGCCGGCCCTAGATTGGTTGATCACGCCTTCGCCATGCGCCGGTCGCGCGTGAACTCTTCGGCTCAGCAGTCACCATTTGAAAAGAGTGAAGCCGCTCATCGCGCCAACAACATTGGCGTTGCCTTGCTCGAACAGTACAAAGCTAAGGAGGCGGTGGAATCTTTCACTCGGGCGCTGGAAATCAAACCGGATCTCTTGATGGCCCGGATCAACCTGAGCATTGCGCTTTATTACTTGCCGGATGCGGACAGCGCAAAACGCGAGGCTGAGAAATCGCTGATTCAGGATCCGAATAAACCACATCCGCATTACCTTCTGGGCCTCATTGCCCGGGCGCAAAATCGATTCGAAGAAGCAATCGCGCAGTTCGAAAGAGTTCTGAAGATCGATCCCGATGACGTTGGGTCAAACATCAATGTGGGGCAGATATTTGGCCAACAGAAAAAGTACACCGAAGCGATTGCCGCCTTTCGCGGGGCGATCGCGGCGGAACCTTACAACGAAACCGCGCTGTACAACCTCGGGATTCTGCTGACGCGTACTGGTAACAAAGTAGAAGCGCAGCGAGTGCTGCAGAAGTTTCAAGAGCTCAAGCAAAGCGGCGCCGGCACGACGATTGGAACAAATTATCTTGAGGGTGGACACTACGCGGAAGCCGTCGTTTCAACCGGAATCGAGCCCGAACTTGTGGATCATAATACTCCAGACGTGCTGTTCACCGACGCTAGTGAAACATTTCTGCCGAAAGATACGAGAGCGACCGGCAATGGACGCAAAGGCACTTCCCGTTTCGAGTCTGCGATGCTGGAAACTAACGCTCGATCAGAGGCCATCGTACTCTTTGATTTCGACGGCGACGGTGATCTGGACATCTTCGATGCCTCGGGCTCCCAACGATTGCTTCGTAATGACGGCGGGAAATTTACCGATGTGACGACCGGATCGGGATTATCGATCACCGGGAGTCAGTATTGCTTTGCGGCAGTTGCGGGTGATTACGACAACGATGGCAAGCCCGATTTGTTTGTCGCGCGCTTCGCCGAAAAACGTTTTGTCCTTTATCACAACGATGGGAATGGCCATTTCTCTGATCGCACGAAAGAGGCTGGCCTTGAAATGCCAATGCTGAAGGGCTCGCCTTATCTTTCCGCGGCCTTTGTTGATGCGGACCACGATGGTGATTTGGATCTCTTCATTGCCGGACCGACGAACGTTTTGTTTCGAAACAATGGTAATGGAACCTTTACCGATATTACCGAAGCCGCAAAAGTAACCGCGCCGAATTCATTTTCATCTTCGTCCGCAATCATACCTACCGACTACGACAATCGCCGCGACGTCGATCTCTTCCTACTTCCAAAGGCGGACCCGCCGAGACTCTTCCGCAATCTTCGCGATGGAACATTTCGCGACGTGGCCAAAGAAGCCGGACTCGACAGCCAGGGTGCTTTCTGGTCCGCGGCGGCGGGCGACTTTAATAAAGATGGATTTACCGATTTCTTTTTGGGCGGGGACAGACGCGGAGTCTTCGCGGTTAGCGACGGACGCGGATCTTTCAAACTGACCCCGGCGCCCGCAGACACCAAACAAGCGATGGCCGCGCAGTTTCTCGACTACGACAATGATGGTTTGCTCGATCTGGTCGTGCTGACGAGCAGTGGAGTGCGTTTGTGGCGCAACGTCGGTAACGACTTCGTTGACGTGAGCGAGCGAGCTTTGCCTGCTGGTTTTCGAAAGCTGGATGCAACCTTCAGTTATCCAGGGATATTTTCAGGCCAAACTGCTCTGGCGTCAGGAGATTTGGATCGTGACGGCGATACTGACTTGGTTCTGCGCGGACCCGGCGGCCAGTTGAAGATCCTGCGCAACGATGGCGGCAATCGGAATCACTCGGTTGCCGTGAATCTACAAGGCCGAGTCAGCAACAAGAGCGCGGTCGAAGCGAAAGTCGAAATGCGTGCCGGCAGCTTATACCAGAAGCTGGAAACCTACTCAGCATCACCAGCGCCGGCGCCTGCTGATGTGATTTTTGGTTTGGGCAAGCGCGGAAAGCCGGATGTGGTGCGGGTGCTCTGGCCGGCGGGAATTGTGCAGGCGGAAACGGAATTTGCCGCGCAGAAGGAAATCGCCAACTTAATCTCTTTGAAGCTCAGCGAACTGGATCGCAAGCCCTCGTCGTGTCCTTATTTGTATACATGGAATGGCCAGCGCTTTGAGTTCGTAACTGATTTTATGGGCGGCGGCGAAATGGGTTATCTCGAAGAGCCCGGGCATTACAATAAGCCCGACCCCGAAGAATACGTGCGCATCCGCGGCGATCAATTGAAAGAGAAAGATGGTCGCTATGAATTGCGAGTTACCAACGAACTTGAGGAAGCGATGTTTGTCGATCGCCTTCAGCTAATCGCCGTAGCTCATCCTAATGGCACGGAGGTGTATCCGAACGAGGGCATGAGCGACCCGCCGAAACCGTTTAAGCTCTTCGCTACCCACAACGCGCGGCCACCGTTGAGCGCGATTGATGACCACGGGCACGATCTGCTCGATTTAATCTCGACGATGGATCGGCGCTGGCCCGATGATTTCAAGCTTGATCGGATCCGCGGCTATGCGGATGAGCATTCGTTGACGATGAAGCTTGCCGCTGACGCGAGGAAGGACAGCAGAGCAGACCGAATACTTTTGTTGCTAACGGGCTGGACCGATTATGCATGGTCCAGCGATAACGTTGCCGCTTCGCAATCCGGGAAGGCCATGAAGCCGCCATCGCTTCAGGTTAAGGATGAAAAGGGACTCTGGCGCACGGTGATCGAGGACATCGGCATTCCCGTCGGACGACCCCAGACAGTGACTGTCGATCTCACCGGAAAGTTTATCAGCGCTGATCGGCAGGTGCGCATCGTTACAAACATGCGGATTTATTGGGACCAGATCCTGGTCGATACGTCAGATGGAAAGACACCGCTGCAATCCACCCGGCTCGACCCCGCTCGCGCTTATTTGCATTGGCGAGGTTTCTCGGCAGAAGTGACACCTGATGGCCGCGAACCATTCGGTTACGACTACCGCCGGGTATCATTCACTTCGCCCTGGAAAGTAATGACCGGGCGATACACCCGTGAAGGGGATGTGCGCGAACTGCTTTTGAAAAGCGACGACATGTTTGTAGTCAGCCGGCCGGGAGACGAGCTTAGTCTCTCGTTCAAGGCGTCAGCTTTGCCGCCCCTGCCTGCCGGTTGGACGCGGACATTCCTGCTCTACGCCGACGGTTTCAGCAAAGAGATGGACATCAACTCCGCGAGTCCCGATCAGCTTGCGCCTTTGCCGTTTCATGGGATGAGTCGTTATCCCTATTCATGGCCCGAACATTATCCGCTGACCGACGAGCGGCGAAGTTATATTGAGAAATACAACACGCGGATAGTGACTTCGCCGGTGTCGTCGATTGAGTCGGTCTTGACTAGGTGACATCCGCAGATTGCGCAGATTACGCTGATTAGGTAGAAGGAGAGAAAAAAGAGAGCAGCGCAGTTATGACAGTTGGTTGATCTGGCCTTCCTTGATTTTCCTATCTGTGAAATCTGCGTAATCTGCGGATAGCCGAAAGTGTTTTATGGACCACATTAGATATTCGGTGGCGTGTTGCCAAACAGACATGCCGAATCCGATCGAGCGAAAGGCGATGCGCGCGAATACCGACCGCATGCTCTCGATGATCGATTCGGCAGTCGCGGGAGCGGCGCCGTTTTTGCCGGTGCGCCTGGTAGTCTTTCCGGAGTTCGCTCATTCTGCGCCGGTTTTCGAAACGGCCCAAGAGCTGCTCGAGAAACTAGCAATTCAAATCCCAAACGAGCACACCGAGCGTTTGGAACTAAGAGCCCGCGAGCACGACATCTACATTCAGAGCGGCTCAATGCTCGAGCTTGATCCCAAGTGGCCCGGACATGTTTTCAATACAACATGTCTGATCGGCCCCGAAGGAATTCTTGGCAAATATCGAAAAGTGAACACGTGGATTCCTTACGAGGTGCATACTAGCCCGCACGATCTCGAAGATTACGGTGAACCGCTCTTTCCGGTAGCTGACACACCAATCGGCCGCATCGGTTGTGCCATCTGTTATGACTGGTTGTTTCCGGAAGCGATGCGCCAGCTCGCCGCGAATGGCGCGGAAGTCCTGGTGCGCGTCTCCGCGTACATGGATCCATGGGGCGCGACCGAGCCAATGGCGTGGTGGACGGTGATTAATCGCGCTCGCGCAATTGAGAACATCGCCTACGTCGTGGCCGCGAACCAGGGAGCGAGTCTGAAACACTATCCGCCGTATTCCTGGCCGGGCGGCAGTCAGGTAGTTGATTACGATGGCAGGCTTTTGGCGGAGGCCTCGCCGGGTCCCGGTGAACGAATCGTCGTTGCGCCAATCGATATTTCCGCGCTGCGGCACGAACGCGCCTCGCGTCGCGGGCATCATATGCTCGCGCATCTGCGCACAGAAGCGTATCCGGTTTATCAGCGGCACCAGTATCCGCCGAAGATTGGGAACGAGAGCGCGCAGATTTCTTATGAGCGGAATAATCAGCTTATCGATGAAGCGAAGCGAGACCTGAGTTAAGGGCTGGACTAAAGCGTCACCGTATCCATTTCATGCCAAGACACAACTTTTAAAAGAGAGACGCCGCAGAGAAAAAACCTGAATAGTTAGATTACAAACTTCAGCCTGCCTCCCGATCTCAATCTAAAGGTTGAGCTCTGAATCCACCCCAGGTTATTGACTGCCATAGGCACTCTCTGGTATTTGAATTGTCCTGGTTGTTGGTAATCTCCGCAATCTGATTCTCCGGAACGTCTCGGGACGGCCGAAAGAAATCAAAAATGTTCTCCGCCGAAAGAAATAATTCGCAATCCGTCGCGCACCAAAGCAGGCGATCGATAGCAAGACTCGCATGTTTGATTCTGCTTGCTCTGGCCGTGCTGGGATTCGCACGAGGCCGCCACGCTGCGGCAAATCCCGACAATGACGGCAACCAAAATACCTACGCGAGCGAGATAGCAAGAACCTATGACTTCAAATTCGGTCCGAATCCTTTCTCGCCAGGCAACGCAACCACGTCCACCGGCACGTTCATTCCCGGAGAAATGTTTGTGTCTGCCAAGCGCTGCGCCACTTGTCACACAGATGCGCACGCGCAATGGCGGCAATCGGCGCACGGCAACGCGTTTCGCGAGCCGTTCTATCAGAAGAACGTCAAGGATCTGCAATCGCAGAAAGGAATTGAATTCACCCGCCATTGCGAGTCTTGTCATAACCCGGCAGCGCTTTTCACCGGCGCGCTGACGAAGAGTTCGCATGTCAAACGGCCATTTGACGACGACGGAGTGTCGTGCATCTCGTGTCATTCGATTCAATCGGTCAACGGACATGGAATAGGCGGGTACGTGATGGGCCAACCCGCGTTATTGGTAAGAGAGGACGGGACGCGTCTGCTCGCCGGCGTTTCGGACCAGCAGATTCTGGATGATATCCCTTCGCATCGGCGCGCGATGATGCGCCCGCTTTTGAAGACGCCTGAATTCTGCGGCGCCTGTCACAAATCACAGGTTCCACGTGAACTGAACGACTACAAATTCCTGCGCGCGTTCATGGTCGGCGATGAGTTACAACAGTCGTCGTTTTCAAAAGAATCCCCGCATCCTTTCTACGTGCGCGACAAGGAAACGTGCAACTCCTGTCACATGAAACGCGAGCCCGCGCCGCTCTTTGACGTCTCTGCCAAGAAAGGCACGCTGGTCTCGCACCGCTGGGCCACCGCCAACACCGCAATTCCGACTTTCTACAAATGGCCCGACCAACTCAATGCCGTCACGAAGTTTCTCGAAAACGACGCTCTCGGTGTCGATATCTTTGCGATCCGCCGCAAATCACCCGGGGTGAGTGCAGAGGAATTCATCGCGCCGGTAAACCGTAACAACTTCAGAATTACGGGCGGGGATCGCATCACTGCCGAGGTGGTGATCACTAACAAGAATATCGGCCATTCATTTCCACCGGAGTTGCGTGACTTTTATGAAGCTTACATCGAGTTCATTGTCAGCGACGATGCAGGCAAGGCACTTTATCGCTCCGGCTTCATCAAACCCGACGGTTATCTGGATGAATCGGCGCATAACTACAAGACGTATCTCGTAAAATCAGACGGCACTTATAACGACAAACATCACATCTGGCGCACGCGCGTGTTTGCCCAGAACAATCAGATCAATTCCGGACGTTCAGACGTGGCCCGTTATCAATTCCACATTCCTGCGAATGTGACAGGCGCGCTTCATTTGACCGCTCGCGCTCGCTATCGTCGCTTCACGCGTGTGTTCAGCGACTACGTTCTCGGCAAGTCCGTCGATTATCCAATCGTGACAATGGCGACGACGGAGTACGCGATGCAGATCGGCGACAACTCCGCGAAAGCCGTCGATCCGAACGACAAGACAGCCGTGCCCGACTGGAGACGTTGGAATAATTACGGGATTGCTTTATTCGATCAACGACAATACCCGCTGGCGATTGATGCCTTCACGCGAGCGGCGGAGCTTGACGAAAAATATCGTCCAATGGCTCAAGTTAATCGCGCGATGGCGTACATCGAACTTGAACAATATGACGAGGCTGCAAACATTCTCGAGGCGGTGGTGAAGGCCAACCCGACAAACATGCGCGCGCTCTTTCAGCAGGCGCGGATATTCATGAAGCGCGGTCTGTTGGACCAGGCCGAAAGCAATATCAGACAGGTGCTGACGGCCTTCCCTCGCGACCGCATATCGCTCCAGCAGCTTGGTGAACTCTGTAAGATCAAACGCGATTACCAGGGTGCGCTTGAATGCTTTGAAAAAATCCTGGCGATCGATCCTGAGGATCTCGGAGCGCATTACAATCTGATGCTGATCTATCGCAAGCTGGGCCGGACTGAAGAAGCGAAGCGCGAGGCGAAAATCTTTGCCGATCTCAAAGACGATCCCGGCGCCTTGTCTTTAGCCAATCAGTTTCTGCGCAAGCATCCCGAGATGAGCAATGAAAGCGTCTATTGGCACGTTCACGAACTCAGCCGGACCCCCGGAGAATAATAAAGGAGGAATGAGCTCCGGAATGATCAAATCGTGTGCGGCCCTTACGGTTGGGCTTCCGAAACTTCGATCGCCGATGCCGGCCCCCTACGCTCATCGCTCACCAAGAGTGTAAACGCGTGTGTTCGGATTATAAGCCTTCCAATCAAACCAATAGTCCTTGAGCACCGCAATTCTCGTCAACTGTTTGCCCATAAGCATTCCGTTCAAGGCAGTGCCGGTAAAATCCCATTCCGTACCCTGGTCATCGATCAATCGCAGCGGTGACGAGTTTGGTTTGAGAAAGAACTCGCGCTCATGACCGTCGACAGTTCTGTTGAAGACTCGAATCGATTTGCCGTCTTCACTAAGAACAATAACCAGAGGAGTGCCACCCAGTTTGTCGATTATCGGATTTTGCTTTTGCAGGGCAGCTATCGGATAAGCAGCGGATGCGTCGTTGACCGTTATGCCAGCCACAAGTTCGCGCTTGTCCAGCGCCGCTGCCGTTACTTGCGTCGCTACCGGGACGCGCAACATCCGGTCTTCCCAATCCGGCGGCGCATATTTTCCGCCGGCGGCAACATGTTCGTCGGGACGAAGTACGCGGCCCTGTGGTTCTTCACTTTTCCAGGTGGCGAATGTAAGTTCGTCCAGGAAAACCGGCTTGAGATGGTTGCCCTTGAGCGGGCCGAAGATCGCTTCACCAGTTACTTGTTGCCACCACGAACCAGTCTCTTCATCTTTCATGATGAAATTCTGGTTGTTGATGCCGGCGAGATGAAAATGCAGCACGCGACCGTCAACTGTTGTTTCCCACACCAGACCGGTGTGACAGAGCGTTCAATAAGTGGCACAGATTGGGGTACCGCCCACCGTGTCAGCCACGACATGATGATAGGCCATTAACCTAACGGGATAGGCAACGGCCTCGTTGTTGATCTTGACCGCGAGCACCATGTCCGAGTCGCGCACAAAAGCGGCGTCGGCAACTTTGACATAAGCGCTGTTATGAAGAGGGTTGAACATCCACTCGAAGTGATTCTGGCGCGCAAACCAGGCGGGTACAATCGACAGTGAGAGAAGAATCACCAGCAACGCCTTGCGCCACCAGCGACGAGCTTGCCGCCATCG
>QHXE01000047.1 GCA_003222835.1 Acidobacteriota bacterium
CTTTTACGAACACGCGTGGGCTTAAGACCGGCAAACTCATTCAAAACACTTTTACTTTCACGAAGACGGCAGCACTTATTGGTCTGATCCTGGTCGGCCTCTTGCTAGGTCGGAATACCGCAAGCGCAGCTTATGCCTCTAACTGGTGGAATCCATGGGCCAACGCGGGATGGAACCCGAGCGCAGCACAATCTGGTTTGCAAAACACGAACGGACTTTGGCTGGTGCTGCTCTTGGGCATCGCCATGGTAGGTCCGCTGTTCGCTCAGTCGGCGTGGAATAACGTCACTTTCACTGGCAGCGAGATACGCGACCCTGGACGCAATCTGCCGCGTGCCCTTTTGATCGGTTGCGGCGCCGTTGTCCTGCTTTATTTGCTCGCGAATCTCGCTTACGTTGTCACCTTGCCGCTGAATGCATTTCCGGCTTTACGGGTTCCTCCCGACACCGTAGCGACTGAAGCGATGAAAATGGCGCTCGGCCCAACGGGAATGATCTTGATGGCGATCGCGATCATGATCTCGACCTTCGGATGTAATAACGGACTGATTTTGGCGGGAGCGCGGATTTACTATGCGATGGCGCGTGACGGGGTCTTCTTCAAAAAGGCCGGTAATCTCAGCGCGCGTCACGTTCCAGTTGCTGCTTTGATCGCGCAGGGCATTTGGACGTGCCTGCTGACGTTGCCGCGAACCGTAACCACAGATCCAAAAACCGGTCAGGTCATTTACGGAAACGTCTATGGTCAACTACTTGATTATGTCGTCTCGGCGGATCTGATCTTTTATGCACTAATGGTTGGAGCGGTTTTCGTGATGCGCCGCAAAGCGCCTGAACTTGAACGGCCTTATCGCACCTTCGGCTACCCGGTCGTGCCGGTCGTCTACATTCTGATTGCGCTTTTGTTGGTAATCGATTTGGCTTACCTGACGCCAACGACTTCGGGAATCGGATATCTCTTAGTGATCGCCGGCATTCCTGTTTACCTCATATGGAGAAGACAGGCCAAAGCTGCTTAAGCTTCGCGCCTGCCTTCGTTTGCTATCCGAAAAGTTTCCGTTCGTCGTGCCTCGGCGACAAAACCAATCCGGTCGAACGCTCCCGAAATCCGGAATCAAAATCCATCGGGTCGCGGCTGCTCCGGCGGTCTGCCCGGCCCGCCAGGTCCTGGTCCGCGGCCTGGTCCTCCAGGGCCCGGTCCTCTGCCAGGCCCACCATCGGTCTGGCGCATTTGCATCATCAACTCGTGTAATTTGGCTTGTTGCTCCGGCGTCAATTTGTTCTTAAGCGCGATTGCCAGTCCAAAATGCAGCCGCTTGATTTCCCGTTCCGTATCCAGCACTTTGTCGAGTTGAGCCAGCGCCTGCTGCTCGTTGACAGGATTCGCCTTCATCAACGCGTGCAGCGCTTCCATCGCATCCTGCACCTGCCACTGCAATTCATTGAAGCGGGCTGTCGACTTCTGAATCTCGGCGCGCATGAAAGACTTCTGCTCATCGGTTATCCCGAGGTCGCGGGTATGGCCCATGATCAATTCCGGCGGAAACATTACGTCACCCAGCGGATCCATCGGCGGTGGTGGTGGCGGCGGCGGTTGTTGGGCAGAAACCAGTGCAACGCCCAGCAGCGCTCCCGCGGCCATAACTAAGATTAAGAGTCCGATTTTTTTCTTCATTGCCATCTCCTTATTTCGGGGTGTTCGGTAAGAATGATTTCAGATCGTTGGTGCTCTCGTTCAATTGGGGAAGCGACTTCAGCAGGTCGTCGTTCGGTGAACTCAAGAGCGTCGCGGTTGGCGATCGCCAACTTGAAATCGCAGTCGCTTGCTTTTTCGCGGCGGCGAGCAAGTTTGCTTCCTGGCGAGCCGCCAATCTGTCGGCGCGCAGCCTGGCGCTCACTTTAAAGCGATGTACCGCCGATATGGGCTTCTTAGGCTCACTTCCACTCGGCGCCGGGATTTTCCCGCCAGCCGGCACCACCTCCGAAGGTTTGAGATCCGGGACGACGCCGGAAGGCGTGATCGCGACGACATTCGGTTGCTGGGTGTGTTGCCAACGCGTCGACCACCAGGCGAGTGATACCAAAGCGCAAATCAAAAGCGCCGTGGCGACTGCAAACGGAAGATTGAATACTCGCCGCGGTCTAAGCGCGCGCGCTTGCGCGCGACTCCACGTCGCTGAAAAGCTGGGTAAAGTCTGATTGTCTGCGAGCCGTAACTCGCTAAACAGCGTCTGGATTTTCTTTTCTTCGCCAACTAATTCCATAAGCAACTTCCGCTGTATCCAAAGTTTCGCGCAGCCGTTTTTTGCCGCGCTCGTAATGCTGGCGTGCGCTGCCGATCGAGATCCCCATCACCTCAGCCGCTTCGCGCAAACTTAAGTCTTCGTAAAAGACCAAATGCAAGGCTTCACGTTGACGGGCCGGCAAACTTTTTAGCGCACTCTGAAATCGAATCTGAACTTCAGAGTTTTCAAATGTTGCGAGCGGCCCTACCTCCGGCGACGCCCTATCGTCCGGCTGCTCCGCGCCCGTGATTAGTTTCAAACTGCGCAGCAACTTCCGGCGATATTCACCCGCGGCGGTCTTGCGAATCACCGCGAACAGCCAGGTCTTAAAGGCCGCTTCGCCACGAAATCGCGCTTTGCCTTCAAGGATCTTCAAATAGACCGTCTGTAAAACATCTTCCGCTTCACCACGGTCGCGTCGGCAACAACTTAAAGCCCAGCCGAAACTAGCGCTGTGGAGCGTTTCCAGTTCAGCCTTAAGCTCCGCAATGTCCATCGAGTCTATTTTCACGGATGCGCTCCGTGTTCCAAAGTATTAGTTGCGTGCGCGGGCGGATTATATGACAAGGATCTCAGACTTTAGTCTTAGGATTAAGCAGGCTGCTTCTGTATCCATTCATCAAATTCGAGGAGCGCCTGATTCTCATCTTCGCGCATATGCCGGAGAAAGTTCGTGAGAATTTCGCCGGTAAGTATTGGCAATGCTCGGCTCTGATTGGCCGAAATGTAATCCTCCCCTTCAAGCAGATCGATTCTCAACATGTCGCCGTCATATCGCCAGACCTCGCCGACGCCCAACGCTGCATAAATTGAGAACTTGGAAATCGAGTCGCGATGCAGATCGATCTCAACCGCAATGTCGGGCGGTGGATCAATCTCAAAGTCGATATCTACGCGATTACCGATCAAGGCCGCACTTTGGACGTAGAAGCTTGAATCCGGCTCATTTCCTTTACGTTTCTTACGTTTTCTCATCGTCGCTGAACCGACGGAAATAATGTTGATGCGCTTCCTAAGTCTTCTGAAGGGTTCCGTCGTCATAAGCGATCCGCAGACCTGCCGGGTCTACGAGCTGATCCATTAGGGCTTCGTATTCGTCCCAGCTAACATCGTGGAGCACGAGCTTGCCGTCGACCGGGTGCTGCTCGATGAACTGGTCGATGATTTGGTGTGACTCGAGTATTTCAGTAGCCATCGGTTTCCCTGCGGTTGGCAATTATAATGACCAGACTCTCAGCCACAATCAAGCTCTAGCACCCACTTCAGGCTTGTGACTGATTGCCGGTGCCCTCTCCTCCGCGTCACAGACTAAAGTCTATGTTACTTCGCCCACTCGCAGGCAATTTTAGATTCAACTTTCACCGGCACAGTCTGTAAATATTCTTCGCCGGCAACGCACATGGCCCGTTCGACTTTTTCGGCGATCGACTCAGCTTCGCTTTCGTCAACCTCAACCACAATCTCATCATGAATGATATTCACAATCTTTGCTGAGGTATTCCGCAGTTCGTCGTTCAAGAGTCGCAGCGCGCGTTTGAGAATATCGGCGCTGGTCCCTTGAATCGGCGCATTCTTTCCGTTGCGTTGGGTCATCGAAACCTGCTGGCGATCCGACGCGTCAAAATTGAAACGGACCAGACGGCCGGATCCCGTCCGTGCCTGTTTCTCACTAACGGCGCGGTTTGCTGATTCGCGCAGATAAGTATCAAGTCCTCGATAGGTCGAAAAGTATCGCCGCAAAACATTCTCGGCTTCGGTGACACTCAAGCCGGTCATCATCGAAAAGCGCTGCGCGCCGATTCCATAAACAACGCCGAAGTTCAAACGCTTCGCAAAATCGCGTTGCTCTTTGGTTACCTGGTCCTGCGATACATTGAAAACCTGCGCCGCAGTCACGCGATGAAGATCGGCGCCGGAATTAAAAGCGTTGATGAAAGCCTCGTCGCCAGAGAATTCCGCAAGGATGCGCAGCTCGATTTGCGAGTAATCAGCAATCACTAATCGCCGTCCCTCCGGATGACCCATGAAACAGCGCCGATATTCAACCGCGTGCGGCACCTGCTGAATGTTTGGATTCGTGCAGGCAAAGCGTCCGGTCGGCGCGCCGATTTGACGAAAGTCCGCATGCAACCGGCCCGTCTTCGGATTGATGAACTCAATCATGTTCTGGCCGTAACTGGTCAGCGCCTTCTGCATCGTGCGGTACTCGAGCAGCTTGGCGACTACCGGATACTGGGCGGCCAGCGGCTGTAACTTCCAATTGCGCGTCGAATCCGGCACCGGAATGCCCAGCCGGCTTAGCGCTTCAGTCACTTGCTGCTGCGAATCGAGATTGATGTTCGCGCGCGGCGGTCCGAACAAAGAAGCCTGCGCCACGCCTTCGCCCAGCATTTCCTGCAGCTCGTTCGCGATTTCGGCCCGCCTCTCTTCGACGATAGCGAGTTGCTCCAGCCAACGTCGCTTATCCATGAAGAAGCCCGCGAGTTCGAGATCTACAACCGGCATCACGCATTCAAACTCGAGTTGCGCGCATCGCACCAGATCGAGCGACTTGATTCTCTCGATTAGCTTGTCACGCAGCGGAATCAACACCGCTGCGTCACGCGCCGCGTACTGCAACTGCGCTTCGGAAAGCTCGAACTCCCAGTTGCTCAAACGTTCACTCTTATCTACCGCTTCGTTTAGATAACGCCCCGCTATTGCTTCCAGGCCGTGGCGCTGTTCAATATCACCAGCGGAAACCAACTGGCTGGCTAGAAGTGTGTCGAA
>QHXE01000048.1 GCA_003222835.1 Acidobacteriota bacterium
TGATTCAAAAAACTCGCTCTGTGCGTACACGACTCCGCTGGCGCGCGGGTCGAGCGCGCTGATCAGCAGCGCGTCGGTAAGATGCTGTGGGCGCAGATTCGAGAGCGCGTTTACAGTTTGGGCCTCCGAACTCGATTTATCTTTTTTCCCGGCGTTACTTTTGCTGTCCATATCCAGCTTTGGATAGACGGCGTTATTGGTGCCGCGCACGAAGCGTCTGTATTTATCATCGCCCTTAAGAATCGCGATTCGGAAATGTTCACCATCGGAAGTCATTTGGGCTACGCCGGTGGCGAACGGCCCCTGCACGATAAGATACACCTTCCCCGGACGCTGAAGCGTGACCGACCCTTCGGCGGCGCGATATTTCTCAGCTATACCCGCGGTAGCGAATGAAGTGTCTTCGAACTGAATGTCCACCGGGCCATGAATCGAACGCACGGTGACAAGGTCATTAACGATGGCGATGAGCTGCGCGGTGCCGGCTTCAGACAGCGGGGTCAGCAGCTTCTCAGTTTCGACAGGTTTGTGAACCAGGTGACAGGCTGAAGCAACTGTAAAGATTATTGAGAGGCCCAGCGCAATCGCGAAGTGTTTCTTGGCGGCCGGGCGCCGAACATTGTGATTCGACATCTGTGATCGAAGTAAGGCCGGCACTGAGGCTGTTCGCCGGCGCGGTGTTTAAGTGACCTCTCTTCGCGACTCACGCTAACAAAGCACCTTCACGATTGTCAACGCGGGCTGTTGCTGTCCTCTTCCGTTGGTAGAGGGTTTTAGCCGAGAAAGACTAGAGATTAACTCTCTTCCTGTTTTCAAGTTTCCGCTGAGTAGAAAAAAGAGGGAGGCGCTGGGTGAGCGCCAGGATTCGACCCGCCCCGGTCCCAAGGAAGCGGAAGACTCGGGGGACTGCCTCACTGACTGATCCTTTCACTTGCAAGTTGAGGCGCGTTTGTCATAACTTGCGCGTCTGAGGTCAGCACCGCCTGCGTCAGCGGGTGGGTTCTTGAAAGTTTTTGGAGGTCACGATGAATCGGAAATGTTTCGCTACCGCCCTAATGGTTTTGCTCTGGTTGATGGCAACTGCAGTATTCGTCTCTGCGCAGGAAAAGGCGCCGGAAGACAAGAAGCCGGTAAGAAATGAAGCGCCGGCGCCGCGGGCGAAAGATGGAAAGAGACTTTTGACCGCGCTCGATCTAATGAAAATCAACGCCGTGAGTGCGCCCAGGATTTCGCCTGACGGATCGCGCGTGGCATACACGGTAAGCGAAACGAAAATGGAGAAGGACAAAGAGTGGAAGAACGTGAGCCAGGTTTGGGTCGTACAAACGAATGGCGGGAAAGAGCGGCAGTACACGCGCGGTGATAAGAGCGCGAGTGCGCCGGAATGGTCGCCTGATGGAACTAAGATCGCATTCCTCAGCGATCGCGAGAAAGACGGCGAGCGGCAAGTCTGGATGATGATGGCTGACGGTGGCGAAGCGTGGTCTGTAACTTCGCACAAGGGCGGCGTGAGTGGTTTTCGCTTTTCACCTGATAGCAACCGGTTGCTGCTCACCGCGACCGATCAACCGAGCAAAGATGAAGAAGACCGAAAGAAAGTCAAAGACGACACGATGGTAATCGATCACGACATCAAGATGAGTCACCTTTGGCTCTTCGACATTGCGAAGAAAGAAGAGAAGCGACTGACTGAGGGAAGTTTCACCGTCAGTGATCCGCAGTGGTCGCCCGACGGAACGCGCATTACTTATACGACGCGGCCGACGCCGAAAGCTGATGATGGCAGCTTGAGCGATGTCTGGATGGTGACTGTCGCTAGCGGTGATAAGAAAAAATTTAGCGGTGACTTGGGCGCAACCGATAACGCTCGTTGGTCGCCGGATGGTCAATGGATCGCTTATGACGGAAATACCGACGCTGGGCCTGGTCCGTCACCGACCTACCTGTACTTGACTCTCGCAGGAGGCTTCGAGACTAAGCAATTAACAGCTAAATTCGATCTGAGCGTAGGCACGCCCGTGTGGTCCCGAGACAGCAAAACAATTTATTTCAGCACGAACGTGCTGGAGGCGATCGAAGTTTACTCCGCGGATGTGGCCAGTGGTGCAATCAAGCAACTAACCAAACGCGGCGGCTCGACAGGCATTACGGAGATCAGTCGTGACGGCAAAACGATTGTGGGCACGCTTTCCGCAGGCGGACAACCGACAGAGATTTATAAGACGAGCGCCGATTATTCTGCGCTAACTCCACTCACCGATCACAACGCGTGGTTGAAAGATTATGCGCTGGCCGGCACTGAAGTTGTGAAGTGGAAGAGCAAAGACGGCACGGAGGTCGACGGCTTGCTGACAAAACCGGTGGGCTATGAAGCGGGAAAGAAAGTGCCGATGCTTTTGAATCCGCACGGCGGTCCAACGGGCGCCTCGATCAATAACTTTAACGGCACAGTTCAGGTGCTAGCGGCGAACGGCTTTGCAGTGTTGCAGCCGAACTTTCGCGGCTCGACCGGCAAGGGTCTCGCGTTCGCTCAAGCCAACAAGAACACCTGGGGCAAAGGCGACTACGAAGACTGCATGACGGGAGTCGACGCGATGATCGCGAAGGGCATCGCCGATTCTGATCGCCTCGGGGCGTTCGGCTGGTCGTATGGCGGCTACATGACGTTCTGGATTCTGACGCAAACGGATCGCTTCAAAGCGGTATCGCCCGGCGCGGGTTTGACGAATATCTATTCGATGTATTCTCAAAATGACATTCAGCGGTATCTGCGCTGGTTTTATTCAGACAAGTCGCCATGGGACGCGCAAGAGCTTTACTGGGACCGGTCGCCGATGAAGTACGTGAATAACGTGAAGACGCCGACGATGATCATGCACGGACAGGTGGACACGCGCGTGCCGATAGCGCAGGCGCAGGAATTCTATCAAGCCTTGAAAGAACGAAACGTGCCGGTCGAGTTTGTGGTCTATCCGCGCGAAAACCACGGCTTCACTGAGCCGCGCCATCAGATGGATCGTATTCGGCGATACGTTAAGTTCTTTGCGAAATATCTGAATGCGCCTTTGGTGACTGAGCCTGCCGGGCAATAGAAAGGATTCAACCGCAGCGGATGCGGATGACCGGCAGGTCTCTTCCTCTGCGTCCTTTGCGAAAACCTCCGCGTCCTCTGCGTTAAATCGTCTCTTGATTCCGCTAGCGGATATCGAAGAGCACTGTGATTTTCTATTGCGCTTTTCGACTTTCTTAGCGGCTTTGCGTGAAACGTGATTGGTGATGTGCTAGCAAAGGCGCAAAGCGATACTGATGGCGCCAAGGAAGTTTGCAACCGAAGATGAAGAGTCCTAGAATCGTTTCGACAGATTGAAAATCAAATACGTTTCGGGGGAGCCGCGATCTGCGAGAGATCGTGGCTGAGAGTCCAGTAAGAATTGCGAAATTCGGATTGCGAATTGCGAATTTAAGTCGAAAGCGGATTGTGAAAATTCGGAATTCGCAATCCGCAATTCGAAATTCTTGAGGAGACCCCTTGAACCTGATACGGTTAACACCGTCGAAGGGAGAAACAGCCATACGTGACCGTTCCATCCTTTTGATCCGGGTGGAGCGGTTTTTCTTTTTTCTTCTCCGTGTGCTCCGTGCCTCCGTGGTGATGATACTGATTAACCACGGAGACATGGAGCACATGGAGGATACCAGCGAACGGAGAACATCATGAGCGCCGCAATCAAACCAACCAAGAGCGAAGAAACTCAACTACCCAACTCTCGCCGCATCTACATCGAAGGCAAACAATCCGGCGTGCGCGTG
>QHXE01000049.1:0-1537 GCA_003222835.1 Acidobacteriota bacterium
AAGCAGGCTTCTCCCTGATTGAGTTGATGATCGTCGTAGCTATAATCGGGATCATTGCCTCGATTGCCATTCCCAACCTGCTCGCATCACGCCGCGCCGCCAACGAAGCTTCGGCTCAGCAGTCGCTGCGCACGATCAGTTCATGCGAAGCCACTTATCTGCAAACTGAGGGAAACGGAAGCTATACTGATTTGCCTGGCCTTGGCGCGAATACGTTAACCGACAGTCTTTTGTCTAGTGGTTCGAAGAGCGGTTACACGTTCGTGGTCAATCCGGCTTCGGGAAGTTCCGCGCAATATTGGGCCTACGCCGTACCCATTACCACCAGCGGCATGGGCCAGACAGGCACGCGCAGATTTGGAACTACTGAGGACGGCGTACTCCGAGGCGACACGACGCTCTCCGCGCCGGCCGACGAAGCAGCCGTGAAGGCAATGAATCCGCTGGCAAATTGATCAGCCCTCGGTGAAAAAACCTGCAGCGGAGGCCGGAGTTGACCACTCCGCCTCCGCTGCTTTGTTTGAATGCTGCGGAAAGTGTTCTGATTGCTTCCCGCAAGATCGCGCCGCTGCTACTTCACTTGGCTGACCATCGTTTCTGAACCATCAAGATTTGATCTTAATCAAATGAGAGTGATCCTTTTATCGGGAATTTATGTGCCGTCGATCGCAAGCGCGCCAAAGAGAGCGATCGTCCCTAATCGTGCCAGGCTTCGTCCGAACCTTCCTAACGGAATCGTCGTGGCCATTGTGGCCGCTGTCGTCTTGTTGCCTATCATGATTCTCGGTATTCCGAGCGGCGCCGATCTCCCAAACCACCTGAGGTTCGTTCTTCCTTTCTACGAATCACTTCAGTCAGGACATTTTCACCCGGCATGGTTGGCTGAATCCAATTACGGACTGGGTGATCTAAGATTCACAGTTTACCCTCCAGGCCTCTACTACCTGCTTAGTGCGACGCGTTGGTTGACCGGCGGCTGGTACTCGGCCTCGATTTCGGCATTAGTTCTGCTTTCGGTAGTCGGCGGCCTCGGAGCCTATTTTTGGGCACGTAACATTTTGGATCCTAAGCTCGCGATGTGGGCTGGTATTCTCTACGCGTTGGCGCCTTACCGTTTGAACGAAGTCTATCAAGCCTCGCTGCTATCAGAGTACGCGGCCTGTTCGATCCTGCCATTCGCGTTCGCGTTCGTTGAGAGAATTTGCCGAAAGAAGAGCAAATACGACGTCTTTGGATTGGCTGGGGCTTACGGCTTATTGATACTCATGCATCTTCCACTGACGGTGATCGGATCGTTGTCGCTGGCGCTCTATGCTTTGGTTCGGATTTTCTCCTGCAGGATCGTCAAGAACGACAGCATGAAAGTTATCCGAAACGAAGCCGGTTCGACTGTTTTCGTGAAGATTTGGCGTGCCTTGGTGAATCGTCCTCGTTATATAGTCCACACTCTGGGCGCCTTGTCGCTAGGGGCAACGTTAGGTCTGGCTGCAAGTTCCTTCTTCTGGACCTCGATGGTCGCGGAGCTTTCCTGGATTAA
>QHXE01000049.1:1576-10272 GCA_003222835.1 Acidobacteriota bacterium
CTCGCGCTCGCTGTGATTGGGACGCTGTTGCCCGGAGTGTTCTTTATTAAGCGCACGATCGGTAACGACAAGTCCGGTCCGGGAGTGAAGGCGGCTTTCGCGGTCTTGCTGGCGACGGTTCTCATGGCCACGCCGCTCAGTCGTCCCGTCTGGGCTATCGTGCCGAAGTTATCCGAAATTCAATTTCCCTGGCGGTGGCTCTCGGTCGTTTCATTGATGGGCGCTCTACTGGTTGCGGCCGGCATCCCAAAATGGAGAGAACAGGTCAATAAGTTGCGCCCTCGCGACTTCGCGGTTGGCTTGGCATTCGTACTCTCCGTCGTCTTCATCGGCACCCAGATTATTTGGGACTGCGAGTACATTAGCCGCGCGAGGTTTGAAACATTGGCGCATGACGTTCGGGGCGCCGTCAGCTTTAAGGATTATCTGCCCGTATGGGCCCATGAGTTCAGCGATGTCGAGAAAATGAATGACAGAGTCGAATCAGGCTCACGGCGAGTTACGATCAGGACGTGGGAGCCGGAACATCGCAGCTTTCATGTGGACGCCGGACCCGAAACGAATCTGCGCGTGCGTACATATTTTTATCCTCGCTGGACTGCCGGAGCAGAGGGCCGCGTGCTCGCAACCAGCGCAACCTCGGACGGTTTGCTTCAGGTATCGGCGCCCGCGCGGGCGATTGACATTGATCTGACATTCGAGAGACCCGCAGCGAGCCGCGTATTTGAAATGATTGCCACGGTCAGTTGGGCTTTGATTATTGGCGCGTTTGTATTTTGGATAATCAGAATCCGAAGGTCATCAGCCTCGGATGACGGCATGCGGTACCAACTTTAGTTGGCCCTCCGTCGCCAAGACACCCTGCCCGACAAAAGATGATTCTCCATACTTCGTCATTCAATACCTCCGCAAAAAACTTCTTTCACAAAAACCCTGGTTAAGATAGAGTATTCTGCCCAACCGGCGCGCGTCATGAGCAGACCATTGGCCGACTCAGTCGCTGCCCCCCCTATCGCTAATGCGAAACCGCCTACAGGCGGCTTCGCTTGGCAACGCGTCGCCGCGATTGCCCGCAACGCGTTCCGCGAAGCAGTTCGTGATCGCGTCCTCTACAACCTGGTCGTCTTCGCTCTTCTGCTGATTGCCGGCGCGATTTTTCTCGGCGAACTGTCCGCTGGCCAGGAAGCGAAGATAATCGTCGATCTCGGCCTGAGCGCAATCCTGCTGTTCGGAGTCTTCATAGCCATCTTTGTCGGCGTCGGCCTTGTGTATAAAGAGATCGAGCGCCGGACACTTTACGCCATCCTTTCGAAGCCAATCGGTCGCGGCGAATTTTTGTTGGGCAAGTATCTTGGCCTCTGTCTGACTCTCCTAGTAAACGTGGCGATTATGGGTGTGGGGTTGTCGCTGGCGCTCATTTACGTGAAGCGCGGATGGAACCCTTTGGTAGCGCGCATCTGGCCGGCGATTCTACTGCTCTACGTCGAGCTGATTATTTTGACCGGCGTGGCAATGCTGTTCTCGTCGTTTTCATCTCCGGCGCTCTCGGCGTTGTTAACATTCTTCGTCTTCGTGATTGGGCATTTCAGCGCAGATGCTACCGAATCTGGCTAATTACAACGCGATTACGGCTGCCGCGCACGGACTCTCGCCCGAGCCGAGTTTTCTAATAACGACAATTGTTTACGGGGTGATTTATGTCGGTGTATTGCTGGCGGCTACGACGCTGGTCTTCCGTCGACGAAATCTAAAATGAAACGCGATTACCGGCTGATACTGGGAATAGCCGCAGGCTTGACGGCGGCGGCATTCGTTGCGCACTGGAACGACGTGCATCGTCGTGATTTGCCGGCTGAATTTGCGGAAGAGCAATTGTCTCTCAATGGCCCCGCTATGAAGAGGATCACTCTCGCATTCAATGCAATCGCTGCTGATTGGTATTGGATGAGCTCGCTGCAGTATGTGGGACGCAAGATGATAAACTATGAAGACACGCACGCCGGGAAGCTGCGCTTAAGCGACCTTTCGTCGCTCGATCTTCACCTGCTGCCAGCCTTGCTGCAAACGGCGACGACCCTCGATCCGAAATTCCTCGACCCTTATTACTATGGCGCACTGATCCTGCCCGACGTTGACGCAAACGAAGCAATCGGGCTCCTCAATCAGGGTATTGCCGCGAACCCTGAGCAATGGAAGCTCTATCAACATCTGGGTTACATCTACTGGCAACGCCATGAATATCAGAAAGCAAGCGAAGTTTACGAGACCGGTGGGAAACTTCCGGGCGCGCCTCTCTGGATGTTGGCGATGAGCGCGCGCATGAAAGCGGAGGGCGGCGCCGGCCAGGCCGCACGTGAAATGTACGCGCACCTTTACGAGGCCTCTGACGATTTGAATGTGAAGGGCATGGTTGAAAAACAGTTGATGCGGCTTGACTCCCTGGATGAACGCGGGAAGATTCGACAAGTTCTTTCAGATTACGCGAAGAGCACCGGCCATTGCGCCGCGTCATGGAAAGAAGTCGCTGTGACTTTGCGGGCCGCGCGTGTGCGGCTTGACGCTTCGGGTGCGCCGACAGATCCGGCAAACACGCCGTATCGATTGATCACAAGCGATTGTAACGTGGACCTCGACGACAACTCGCCAGTGCCACATTGAGGTCAGAACCGCCTGCGGTAGCGGGCGGTTGATCGAAGCTCTCTGGGCTTTTGTTTATACCAAGTGTATGACTCAACGATGAAGAAATCACGAACACGATCAGAAAAAGCCGCTCCGACGCCCACAGGCGTTACGAACAAGAAAGTTTCGGCAGTGAACGATTTCCTCACCGACCGCCGCGCCCTTTTCTTAGTCATCGCCTCGACAGTTCTGGTTTACGCCAATTCGCTCAGCGGCGCGTTCGTTTTCGACGATACCAAACAGATCGCCGGCAATCCTGCCTTGCGATCCTGGGGCAATATCGCGCGTGCTTTCACCAGCGACGTGTGGGCGTTTCAACGAGGGACGCTTACCAAGGACATTCCCCCGCCATACTATCGCCCGCTATTTACTGCTTATCTGACGCTCAATTATCAATTATTCGGATTGTGGGAACCCGGCTGGCACCTGATGAATCTGCTGGTCCACACAAGCGCCACGGTGGCGATCTATTTTTTGCTGAAACGACTCTCGGGCGATCGCCTAATCGCAGCGATTGCGGCGCTCACCTTTGGTCTTCATCCGGCGCACGTCGAATCGGTGTCGTGGATCAGCGGCATCCCCGATCCGCTCGCCGCGCTCTTCTTTGTGCCGAGTCTGATTTGGTACGTGCGCTATCGCACTGAAGGAGAAAAGAAATTTCTGGTGGCATCCGTGATTGCGTATGGCTTATCCGCATTGTGCAAAGAAACGCCACTCGCATTGCCTCTCGTCTTTATCGCCTGGGAATTCGCGCGAGCTCAACCTAAGCGCAGTTTCAATACCAAGATGCGCGAGACGATCCCGCACCTCATTCCCTACGCCTTGATGGCCGGCGCCTATCTTATCCTGCGGTTCTCCGTGCTCGGCCGCATCAGTTGGAAGCATCCATTCATGGCCCAGGTCCCGGACTACGCAATCTGGATGACCGTGCCTTTTGTCTTCGTCAGTTACTTGCGACACTTGATTGCGCCATTCTATCTGAGTCTAATTTACGGCACGTCATTCGTTACGAGCGCGACTGATCCAAGATTTCTCGTCCCTACCGCGATCCTGCTGTTTATCGTAATCCTACTGTGGGTTTATCGCCAGAAATTGGGCGGCGATTTATGGATCGCGGTGGCTTTGATCGTCGCCCCTTTATTGCCCGTGTTGAATCTGCGCGTCTTTCACTTCGAATACATCGTTCAGGATCGCTATCTCTATCTACCGTCGATCGGCTTTTGCTATCTGATCGCGATTCTGATTATGCGGTTGTCACGGCGTCAGGCGCGTCTGGCAGCCATACTGGCAGGTGCGATCGTCATTGCTTTTGGCGCAAGCACGATTGCGCAGAATCGAGTTTGGCACGACGCAGTCGCTCTCTGGCAGCGTGCGGTCTATTACTCGCCCGCTTCCTGGTCCACCCACTACAACCTGGGATTGGCATACCTCAATCTAAAACAGAACGACGCCGCTCTGGCTCAGTTGGCCGAAGCTAAACGTTTGAGTCCACGCGAACCTACAGTGCTCAACAATTTCGCTTTAGCGCAAAACGCGGCCGGGCAGAAGGCCGAAGCGATCGCAACCGTCAGAGAAGCGCTCGCTATCGATCCAACGTTGCTCGAAGCGCACAATAATTTGGGAGCGTTTTTGTTCGATCAGGGCTCGTACGCAGAGGCTCAGCGCGAGTTTGCCGCAGTGCTCGCGCGCGACCCTTCGTCCGTTTCAGCGCGCTTTAATTTGGGACGCACGCTGGCGGCAACGGGCCAGCAAACACTAGCGATCAAGACCTTCGAAGAAGTTCTACAGCTCGCACCGAACGACGCCGAAGCCCATTATCAGCTTGGATTAATCTATGCCGCCTCCGGCAGAATGAATGATGCTATAAGCGAGATTCAACGCGCTTTGAGTTTTCCCACTGACGCGCAAATCCGGCGAGAGATGGAAGCGAAACTAGCTGAAATTCAGAAGACTCGATAGGAACATATGAATCTGAATAAAACCAGGATCGAATGGAAATGGGGAGCGCTCGCCGCCCTGGCGATGACTCTCATTGGACTTTATCCGCAGATCAATCTGTGGATCGCACGTGGCACACAGTGGCAAGGTTCTTATGTGCTCACCCAGGGCGATGAGATTGCCTATTCAGCATACGTGAATGCTTTGATTGATGGCCGCCCGCGCCGAAACGATCCATTCAACGGACGTGACGACCTGCCCGGTAAGCCTACCTACGAATCGTTGTTTTCAATTCAATTTCTACCTGCCTATGCTATCGCACTGCCGGCCAGATTCCTCGGGCTTTCAACCGATGCGGCATTCATCTGGTTGATCGTTATCGGAGCGATAACTTCATCACTCGCAATCTTCTGGTTGTTGGCGACGCTGACCGGCGATAGCAAGCTCGCCGCAGTTGGAGTCTTTTTTACGCTTTGTCTTGGCGCTCTGGCTGCCGCCCAAGGAGTGGCGCGTTTGATGATCACCGGTAATCGCGTGCATGACATGTTTGCGTTCTTGCGGCGCTACGAACCTTCAGTGATCTTCCCGCTTTGATGGCAGAGACAGCACGATCGCGAATTGCGTATTCCGTATTCGCAGGAACTCTATTTGCCGTTCTGGTTTTTTCGTATTTCTTCTTCTGGACGGCGGCTATTGCCTGGCTTGGAGCTATCCTGTTTCTCTGGATAGTCTTCAGGCGCGGAGATCTGAATCGGGTTCTGATAACCGGGGGAATTATCGGAATATTCGCGATCGCTTCGATCGTCCCCTTCGTCATCTTGCTGTCACATCGCAACCGAAACATGGACGAAATACACCATCTTCGGTTAAGTCACGCTCCTGACCCATTCTATTTACCTGAGATAATCGGCTTCATCGTCCTGGGAATAATCGGATTCGCTTGGCGGCGCAACCTCATAAAAATCGGAAGCCCTCTGGTTCTATTTGCAGCATCGTGCGCACTGATGCTTGTCGTCGTATTTAATCAGCAAATTATCACCGGCCAATCGCTCCAACCCATTCACTACAAGAGTTTCATTGGCAACTACATGGCTCTACTGTCTGTCGTGTTGCTCTTTTCAATCTTATGGCGCGCCCGCAATCCCGACAGAGCGATTCCCAAGCGGCTGCTGGCCATGGCTACGCTGGTATGTTTGGGCTGGGGTATCGTTGAAGTGTCCGACATTACCAGCCGAGATGCTGCCGTTGCCAGGCTTCGAGACGAGATACTACCGGTGTCGCGCCGACTCAATAACATGGTAAGAGACGATGGCAGCTTCGCGGCGGCGCGAGCCGGCAAAGCGCCGTACCCGGTGGTCTATGTATCAACCCTCGATGCCGTGCGCAGCATCGGTACCGCCAGTCCGCTGGCGGTCCTATGGACGTTGCACACGCCTGCGTGCGGCGTGAGCCTGACCGAAAGCAAGGAGCGCTTTTATCAGTACATGTACTACTCCGGTTTGACTCCTCAAGAAATCGGGACCGGGATGCTGCAAGCGCGTTTCATCGTGCTGGCGCCGCTGTTCGGTCCCGAGCGAATCGTCGAAGGGTTGATCTCTGATCCCAAACCCATCACCACTGATGAGATGGCCGAAGAACTTCGCCATTACATTGAATATGCCGAGCACTTTTCGATCGCCCAGGCTACACATCCGCAGCTCAACTTTGTAGTTGTGCCAAACGGGGAGGCGAAACCAAGCCTTAATAATCTTGATAAGTGGTACGAACGCGATGCCGGCGAACAAGTCGGCCTGTTTACAATCTATCGAGTGAAACTCAGGCCAGCGCCTCCAGGTTAAGTCCCGGGACAAGGGCCGAATAAGCGTGCGGCTTTAAAGAACGAGCTGAGATTATGCCAACAGTCATCGAAATCGATAGGTTGACCAAGGAGTACGAAGCTGGTTTTCTTCGCAAACGGAAAACTCGCGCGCTCGATACGTTGTCGCTTGCTGTTGAGAGAGGTCAGATATTCGGTTTTCTGGGAGCAAATGGCGCGGGCAAAACTACTACGCTGAAACTTTTGATGCGTCTGATTTATCCGACCTCGGGCACGGCGCGTATTCTGGGACGCGATATCAGTGACATCTCAATGCACGCGCGCATCGGTTACCTTCCTGAGAATCCCTATTTCTACGATCACTTGACGGCACGTGAGTTTCTGAGTTACTGCGGAGAGTTATTCGGCCAGAAAACCGGCACGCGCGCCAGCCGCACAGAGGCGTTGCTGACGCGGGTAAATCTGGAAAAGAAGAGCTGGGATTTGCAACTACGCAAGTTCTCAAAAGGCATGCTACAGCGGGTCGGTCTGGCTCAGGCCCTTATCAACGATCCTGAGATTGTGTTCCTCGACGAACCAATGAGTGGACTCGATCCAGTCGGCCGTCGCGAGGTGCGCGACTTGATTGCCTCGCTCCGCACCGAAGGAAAGACTGTTTTCATGTGTTCGCACATCCTCTCGGATATCGAAGTGCTTTGCGACAGCGTCGCGATTTTGAAAGCCGGAAGGCTGGCTCACGCAGGCTCGCTCGATGAATTACGTGTGCGCGAAAGCAGCTTGATCGAAATTATTGCAACTGATGTGGCGGCCGATGCTTTGAAGCGCCAGCTTGAGGTAAGTGCGACCGTGACCACAACCGCGAGCGGGGTTCGAATTGAAGTTAGTGATGAGAAAGAAGTCGACGCCGTGATCGCGGCGCTGCGAAGCGTGAATGGAAAATTGGTTTCAGTTCAACCCGTGAGACAATCTCTCGAAGATCTTTTCCTCGATTAGTAAGCGCCAAGATCATTTTCCATTTGTCATTTGACATTTTTCATTTGCCATCGATCTTGGTGCTTTCGACTGTTTTAGAGTTAAAGGGTAGCTCAGCAACTAAGAGTTGCACGCTTAGCGCTTGTTGGGTTTCCCCAATGGCAAATGAAAAATCTCAAATGAAAAATGGAAAATGATTTTTTACCTAAACCGAAAGCCCGTTACTTCCATCTTGATGTTCGCGCGATCGTCGCTGTCGGTGAAGCCTTCTACATTGATGCCGACAGACATCGTCTTGTTGGGTCCCAGCTCATCGCGCCTTCCTGGAATCACCACCAGCGTTCGTTCTCTTACGACTTGGTTCTGATGATCGACGACGGCGGCGCGCATCTCGAGTCCGTCGATCGGGCGGCCCGTAAAGTTGCGCGCCGTGGTATGGAGCGTCATCACGATGTCGCCCAAGGCGCGCTTGGCTTCGTCAGCCTCGGGATCATCCAAGGCGATTAATTTCTGGTACTTATCCCAGTCAGGCGATCCAGGTCGGATGGCGTTTTCGAGTTTCGGTGATTGGCTAACGCCGACGGTCTTTCGCAGCAGCAGATAGAAAAACCCGCCAATAAAAACCGCCGCAATTACTGCCACGACGATGATTATCTTGCGCGAACTGTCTTCGGGAATGCTGTGCTCAGCCGGCATCGTTTCTTTTGACGCTTATGTTAGCTTACTTGTTCCGGGCAGCGCGAGCATGAGAGAACATCGAAGTGCCTGGATTTAGTATATCCCTCTCCCAAAGTGAGAGGAAAACGGTCACGATCAATCCCATTCAAAGGCAATCTCAGAAAGGCCCGTATCATCGGTTGGCCCAGGATTGGCGCCAAAGTAAACCGACTTGATAACCAATTTCACCCAACGCGTTTTGATCGATCCAAGATCAACCCTTTGACTGTCCATGTGGTCGGTGAAATTCAGGTCACGCGAACTGCCGTCAGAGAAGTAAGCAGTCACGCTGGCCAGACGGTTGTTTTCCGCCCATATTTGCGGGCTCTTGAAATAGCCGGGTTGGATTAGGATCCGATGCAGATTGATCTCGCGATCGAAGTCGAAGCGAATCCACTCGCCCAAACCGGGGCCGTCGACACCTTCGATCCAAGCGGTGCTGCGCTTTCCATCGATCGCATTCGAAGCGTAGTAAGTATTCGCCTGAAGTGCCAGCCGCACCGATGATGCAGAAGCCGTGATTTTCAAAGGCGCGTTCGTTTGGGAATTCGTAGAACTGATCTCGTCAGAGTTG
>QHXE01000333.1 GCA_003222835.1 Acidobacteriota bacterium
ATTGCCGATGCTGGTCCATGTCCCGGTAGTTGCATCATACAATTCCGCGCTGTTAAGTGGGCCGCAGGGCTGTGACGAACCGCAACCACCGGCGATTACGACCTTGCCGTTTGTCAATAACGTCGCTGTGTGAAGGTAGCGACCCGTCTTCAGATTGCCGGTCTCATTCCAATTTTCAGTTGCATCATAGAGTTCTGCACTGGCGGCAGCCACTCCGGCGCCCAGATCTTCGCCGCCGGCAACCAGGACTTTACCATTGGGGAGGAGCGTTGCCGTGTGGTTAAGGCGGCCTTTGTTGAGATTCGAACTCAAGTTCCAGCCAGGTATAGATAAAGTCGCATCAGGCTGCGATGGTCTGATTGTCGCTTTGACGAATTTTGAAACCGGAGAACCGTTGAGGATCAAACCGCCCAAAGCCAGGAGCAGCCCAATGACGCGTGGAATATTTTTCGCCGGATTTCTCATAGAGTATCGAGACTAATAAGACAATAGACAGAGCCGTGCTTGCCCAGTCGTCGGGCAACTATGATGACATAGTTCTCAACTAGTAAGGAAGCGGTTTTGAGATATTGGAAGTGTGACTTACCCGGCAACTGGGCCGCACGGCTCGCCGACGGGGCCACCGCTCAGGGGATCCGCGCAAGTCCGTTCCGTCGGCGTGGCGCCGGTGTCCATGCTCCTAATCTTTTTTCTTGTTACCCTCCAGCACCCGCTCCCAGCGAGATTGGTTAACCACCAGGCCGTGTCCAACCTTCTGGATGTCAGGCTGAAACTCATCAAGCTTGACGGGGACCGGCCTAATAACTAACCGTTTTAACGGTTTCGACCGCGCGAGGAAGCCGTTAAAAACGACTAAGCGTTGTAGTTTTCCTTCCGCCGCCCCCAGCTAAAACTGGGTATGAGAGTACTTGCACTTCTCGGCATACCTCACCCACCTTTGTCTATTTACCATTTTCCATTTACCATTTACTCGCCTTTATGGAAATCGAATTAGCGGTCAGCTTTCTCCTACTCCTGGCACTGACATTTCTGGCGACGGTGGACATGGCTTTCGGCCAGTTGAGCGACATCGGGCTCCGGCGTCTCGCCTCTGAAGCGGAAGAGCATCCGGCCGCGCGATCCACGCCCTTCCTGACAGAGATTCTCGAAAATCGCGCTCGGTTCAGCTTCAGTCTCTCAGCCACGATCCAGATTCTACTGGTGGCATTCGCGGTGCTTGTCACGTACATTTCGGTCCAGTGGTTTTCGGAAAGCAGTCTGGCCCTTTTCGTCTCGCTTTTGTCGGGTCTGGTGTTGGCGGGAATCTTTCGGCAGTTCATTCCGCGCCTTATCTCTTTGCGAAATCCGGAAGGAAAGCTTTTAAGGCTCTTGCCAGTACTGCGCCCGTTCTATCGCGCTCTCACTTTCGCGGCTGAGCCATGGCATCGTTCGTTCGATCGGTTGCGCCAGCAGGAGGAGATGGAAGAAGCTACCGCCGAGGAAGAACCAGCCGACGCCGCGGACGACATCCAGGCGCTGATCGACGTTGGCGAAGCTGAAGGCATCATCGAGGAAGAAGAGCGTGAGCTGATCCATTCGGCCATCGAGTTCGGCGACACGCGCGTCAGCGAAGTGATGACACCGCGCACCGAAATTGTGGCGTTATCGAAGACCGCCACGGTCCGTGAAGCGCGCAACCTCATGATCGAATCGAGGCACTCGCGGCTGCCGGTCTATCGCGATCAAATCGACAACGTCGAGGGAATCATCTACGTGCGCGATTTGTTGCCATCGTTGGCTACGGGAAAAGCGGATTCTCCAATTGCGCCTTTCATTAGACAGGTTTATCTGGTGCCTGAGACGAAACCGGTTGCCAAGCTGCTGCGGGAAATGCAAAAGGCACACGCCTACCTGGCAATGGTGATTGATGAATATGGAGGCATCGCGGGTCTCGTAACGGTCGAAGACATTCTGGAAGAGATCGTCGGCGAGATCGAAGACGAAGACATCAGCGGTGAAGAAGCGGAAGAGATTGTGGCCTCCGCGGATGGAGCTTATGAGGTGCTGGGAGGGACCGAGATTGGGAAAATTGAACGCTTGTTCGGAATGGAAATCGAAGCCGATGACTTCACCACGATTGCGGGCTTGGTGATTGCGCAAAAAGGGAGCGTTCCGCGCACGGGCGAGCATTTGAGTTTTCGCGGTCTCGAGGTTGACATCCTTGACGCGGACGAAAAGCGGATCTGTCGTTTGAAATTAAGACGAGCAGAAGAAGCCAAAGCAGAGGACGCAACGGCGAACCGATGACGAGCAAACTAAGAAAACTTGCGGGAATATTTTCGCCGAGGCTCGCTGGAGCTTCAGTCTGTGAGGCGTGTGGCAATGAGTTTTCATGCGGAGCAAGTTTGCGTGGCTGTTGGTGTTCCGAGATCAAATTGACTGATGAAACGCGCGCGGAATTGCGCTCGCGCTATTGCGGTTGTCTATGTCGTGATTGCCTTGAGCGCCTGTCAGAACCGCCTGCGGTAGCGGGCGGTTGATCTTGAAGCGCGCCAATAGTTAGTAACATCGCAGATCAAACACCCGCTACCGCCTTCTGACGTTGACAACACACGCTGGCTCGCCGACTATCATTTTTCACGTTCCATAAATCACGAATCAGTTCCGTAAAGTCTTGGCAAAGAAGCAAAGCAAATTTCTGCGTGGCCGGCGGATTGATCCGAAACCAATCACGGCTAATGTCAAACTCACTGACCTTGTTGATGGTGCGTTCCTGGCCTATAACGCTGCGCGCCTGCGTGAAGCATGTTGGCTCTTCACACACAAAATGCTGGCGCCGGATGTTACGGTCGGCGTAACTTTGACCGGCGCCCTGACGCCCGCGGGCCTTGGTATGTCAGCTTTGATTCCGCTGATCAAGGCCGGCTTCATCGACTGGATAATCTCCACTGGCGCGAACTTCTATCACGACACGCACTTTGGCATCGGTCTGTCCATGCACGAAGGCAACGCGCAGATTTCGGATATCGTGCTGCGCGATGAACAGGTCGTGCGTATCTATGACATCTTCTTCGATTATTCGGTGCTGCTCAATACCGATCAGTTCTTCCGCCGCGTGATCGAAGGGCCCGAATTTCAGAAGCCAATGTCCACGGCTGAATTTCATTATCGTGCGGGAAGATATGTGCTCGAACGCGAAAGGAAGTTGGGACTTAAGAACAAATCGCTACTGGCTGCCGCGCATGTACATGCGGTGCCGCTTTACACGTCTTCACCGGGAGATTCGTCGATCGGCATGAATGTAGCGGCCAAAGCTTTGCAGGGAAATAAACTAGCCTTCGATCCTTCGCTGGACGTGAACGAAACTGCGGCGATCGTTTTGGCGGCAAAGCGCGGGTTGATTCGCGACCGTGTCAGTACCCAGAGCGGTAGCGACCGGTCCCAACGTGTCAGTACCGCGAGCGGTAGCGACCGGATCAACCGCAGTTCAAGATTCAAATCAGGCCGATCCGCAATCTTCATTCTGGGCGGCGGCTCGCCGAAAAACTTCGCGCTGCAAACTGAGCCGCAGATCCAAGAGGTGCTCGGCATCGACGAACGAGGTCACGACTATTTTCTGCAAGTCACCGACGCGCGTGCGGACACGGGAGGCCTTTCAGGCGCAACGCCCGGCGAGGCCGTCTCGTGGGGCAAAGTCGATCCCGATCGCTTGCCCGACGCCGTCGTTTGCTATCTCGATTCGACGGTGGCGCTCCCCATTATTACCGCGTATGCTTTAGCGAAGCACAAACCCCGACCGCCGCGACGGCTTTATGAACGTCGTGAAGAGTTTATGCAATTGCTGTTGAGTGAATACGAAAAATCGAGCAGGAAATAGCCCGAGCACTGTGCCAGCAATTCCCTCTCCCTTTGGGAGTGTACAGGGTGAGGGCGCAGCTGAGGGGAATGAAGAAGATATTCTCTTATTCTTAGTTATGCGGTTGGGTGGTCATCGCTAAGCCTCTCCCTAACCCTCTCTCAAATGGAGAGGGCGACTCAACCGAAGAGCGAGTTGTTTAGTGAATAAAGCGCGAAGCTACTACAATTGTTCGAAGTGTCCGGCGTATTGTTGCTCGATCTACGAGCGCGTTCAGGTTACCAAGCGCGACATCAAACGCCTGGCGAATCATTTCAATATGGATTTTGCGACTGCCCAAAAGCGTTTCACCACAACCTGGGAAGGCGAGCGGATTCTGCGGAGAAAGGCAGATCCGATTTTCGGCAAGGCCTGCAGGTTTCTCGACGCGAAGACGCGCCAATGCACCATCTATTTCGCGCGCCCACAGGTCTGTCGCGAATTTCCCGCGCGCGCCCGCTGCGCCTACTACGACCTGCTGACATTTGAGCGCAGCCAGCAAGGGGATGACACCGTGGTGCCCCTAGTGCAAATCACTTTTCGAAACGGAGAGAAATAATCTGGAGAACACGGTTCAGAGTTCAATCTTCAGATTGTCTTTCCGGCAAAAGCAAACTAAAGTTTGAACTCAAGACAGTTTGCCAATGGAAGAATTACTTTCAAAACTCGTGGGCAGCAAGATCGATGTCGTCTGCTATGGCGCGTCGAGTTTGCGTGGTGAAGTGGTAACAGTCAAAGGCGGCGTACTGCAACTAAAGGACGACGAAGATCAGATTTGCCACGTCGCCATCGATAAGATTATCGCCGTCTGGGAAAAGCGGGACAAAGAACGCCACCCGGGGTTTGTGTTCAAGAGCTAAGCCAAGGGACTAACCGTAAAAAAGAAAGCCGCGGGGAAATCATTTCCGGCGGCTTTCTCATTTCCATCGGCATGCGTTTACGGTTCGTTATCTTCCTCAACGGCGAGGGCCGTCGTCGCAGGCTTGGCAGCTTTTGACTTTGCGCTCGTTGTTGGCGTCTGGGCCGATTCCAGCGGCACTCGCCGAAAACCATCTACGCGCGACAGCCAGTAATCGTTGAAAGGAGAATAGACTACGCCGTGATGGCGGGAAGAATGATAGAAACCTTTTTCATCGGCAACGATGCCAATGTGGGTGAGACCGCTGAAAAAAACCAGGGTTCCGAACTTAAACTGCTCTTCCTTTGGCGGCGCAGCAAATGTTGCCCAATAGGATCGCGCTGGGCCACGGTCAAAATTGAAGCCGGCTTCCTGAAAAGAGCGCCAGACAAAACCTGAACAATCGAAAGAGTTGGGCCCGGTCCCCGTATAGTGATACGTCGCTCCCAAATGCGACTCAATCGCAGTTAACAAAAGTTGACTAATGCCAGCCGCCGCCCTACGTATTTGCACAGACCGAGGGCGCGCGTCTTCGACTGCCGCAGGAACTGCAACCTCCGTTTCCAATCGTTTGGAACCATTCGCGTCAATGGTAGTGTTGGTTTGACGTGGATCAGCCTCGCTGCTCTGCGCGGCGACGCTCGCGGTTAATGAAAAGGCGAAACAGGCGACGAGAAAATGGGGGAACGGTCTGCGAAAATTCAAGGGGGTTACCTAATCTCCTATTCAGTTCTTTTGCTAAACGCTCAAAGCGTGAGGATTGAGCGAAACGGATCCTACCCTTACTGAGGGTTATGAACAAGAAGCAATGTGACTGTTTCGTGATAAAGCATCAGCACGCAGGGAAAACTGGATTGAATGAGTTCGCTCGGGGAACCGCCCCGAACTCAAAGGTGGAAACGAAAGGCAAACGCAGTACGATCAAGAGACACGAGCCGGTCAAAGTGATGTTTCGATGGGGGAATGCAGGACGAATGTCAAGCGGACAATGATTTTTTCGCTATCGCTGCATCTCAGCTAGCAACTTCTTATTCAAATCCGGGGCAATCGATTCGAGGACATGGCTTTGTGTCAGAGCCCCTTCGCGATCCCCGATCTCGAGATACGCAAGGCCGAGATTGTAATAAGCCTCGGGCTGCTCGGGCTGCAGGTGCGCGGCTTGTTTGTAGGCAGCAATCGCCTCGTTGAAGTGCCCGGCATAGTAGTAAGCGTCACCCAGTTTGTTGTGGGCATCGGCGGAGTTCGGACGAAGTTGAATGGCGTGCTGATAAGCCCGGATCGCTTCGTCGTTACGTCCTTGTTTTACTTTGCAATAGCCGATTTGAATCCACGTCTCTGGCCGGCGCGGATTGCGGTTGGCGGCCGTCTCAAAATAGCTGAGCGCGCTGTCATAATTTCCCAACCACAAAGAATCGATTCCACCTCTGTACCACAATTCTGCCAGCACCTCAGGTTGAGTTGTCGATTTGGTTTTTGACGCCAATTGATCGAATGCGATTAGCTGTTCCGGCCGAAGTGAAGCGATGCGCGCAACTCCCAGTGCGAGATTGATGTTCTGGCCGTTGGTGACTTTGACCGTGACGATGCCAATCACCTGTCCGCTCATGTTCAAAAGCGGACTGCCACTGTTACCGTGCGAAACCGGAGCAGTGATCTGAATGATGCGACCGACAGCAGGTACTTCACGCACGGCGGAAACGATGCCATCGCTGACCGAGCCTTCCAGTCGTAGAGGATTCCCGATCAGAAAAACTTGCTCACCTTCGTCAGGCAAAGCAGTCGCCAGCGTCAGCGGACGCGAACGTTCTGCGGGCGCGACGACGCTGAGCAACGCAAGATCGGCTTCTTCATCCACGGCCAAAGCACCCGCGACTGGATACGTCCGGCCTTTGCCTTCGAGCGTATGAATCTCGACTCGACCCGCGCCGCGAATGACGTGCATGTTAGTAACGACCTGTCCCGGGCGGATAAAGAATCCGCTGCCGCTGATCAGCGGCTCTCCCTTCGCGTCATAAGTCAGGACCGAAACAACCGAAGGCTTAACGCGCCGCACAAGATCGGGAAGCGATTCCTGTGTTTGTCCTACAACCTTCAGGTTGTCGAGTTTCGCGGTATCGGAATTCGCATCCTGTGCCCGAACCGCCTGAACACTCGCAATTAGGAACAGACAAACGACGAGACAGAGGGTATTCTTTCTCAAGGTAGATCTCCTGCTTCGAAACTACAAACGAGACTGAAAGCAGCTACAGCACGTAACCGCGTAATGCCTGCCGGCGATGTTTTGAATTTGCCGCGCTACTCGCGAAAGCAACGCGACGGTCGGGAATAGTCTGGCGGAGGTTATGGAACCGCCACCTGGCGAGGCATATTACCGCAAGGCTCGGTGAATTGGAAGCTGGAATTTAGATCTTGGTCAGAAAACCGCCGCCCGAAAAGACAAAACCGACAAAAGCAATGCGCCTTTGCCGGTTTCTGGTTAAGTGTTGAGGATCGAAGTTGGCTACTCTTCTTCGCTTTCACCTGCCTCAACTTCTTCCTCGCCATCGTCTTCGCCGACAATAGCCAACACGGCGTGGGTCGGCGGCATCGGCAACTCGGCTCCGCCGAGAATCTCGGGAAATTCTTCGGCTTCCTCGCGCTGAGCTTCGCCGATACTCTCGTCGCGCTCGACGTCTACGTTGCGGTAGTACTCCATGCCCGTGCCTGCGGGGATGAGGCGACCCATGATTACGTTCTCTTTCAAGCCACGCAGATAATCAACGCGACCGGAGATCGCCGCCTCAGTTAGCACCCGAGTCGTCTCCTGGAATGACGCTGCCGAGATGAACGAATCGGTGGAGAGCGAAGCCTTCGTGATGCCAAGCAACAAAGGTTCAGCCTGAGAGACCTCACCTTTCTCCACGCGCACGCGCTCGTTCTCGTCCTGGAAGCGGAAGCGATCGACCTGCTCTTCCAAGAGAAACTCTGTATCGCCCACCTCCTTGATCTTCACCCAACGCAACATCTGACGCACAATCACTTCGATGTGCTTATCGTTAATGTTCACGCCCTGCAAGCGGTAAACCTCCTGGATTTCGTTTACCAGGTACTCCTGCAAGCGGTTCATGCCGAGCACCCGCAGGATGTCGTGCGGATTTAATGGTCCATCCATCAGGGCCTCGCCGGCTTTGACACGGTCGCCTTCTTGCACGTTGATGTGCGTGCCGCGCGGAATGTCGTACTCGCGCTCTTCACCGTCGTCGCCGACGATGATCAATTTGCGTTTGCCTTTTGAGATTGCGAGCTTCGAACAACTCTACGACCCGCGGCAAACCACCAGTGATGTCCTTGGTCTTCGTGGTTTCGCGGGGAATCTTGGCGATGACATCGCCCGGTTCAACTTGCTCGGCATCGCCAATCATCAGGTTCGCGCGTACCGGCATTTGGTAAACCTTCAGCACCCGGCTGCCCGTACGAATCTCCAGACGCGGCTGCTTCTTTTCATCCGGCGACTCTTTGACCACCATGTGCGACAGACCGGTGACCTGATCAGTCTCTTCATCGAAGGTTACCCCTTCCTTCAAGTCCTGAAACTTCACCGTGCCGCCGACCTCGGTCAAGATCGCGAAGGTGAAGGGATCCCAGGTCGCCAGCAACTGATCCTGAGCGACGTGGTCGCCGTCTTCAACCAGAATGTGCGCGCCGTAGACGATCTGATAACGCGCGACTTCGCGGCCACGCTCGTCGATGATCGTCAATGCGCCGATCCGATTCATCGCGACGCGCTCGCCCTTGCGGCTCTTAACGGTTTGCAGATCGACGTACTTGATCTTGCCTTCGACACGCGCTTCGTGCTTCGAAGATTCTTCCAGGCGCGCCGTGCCGCCGATGTGAAAGGTCCGCATCGTAAGCTGCGTGCCCGGCTCGCCAATCGACTGGGCCGCGATTACGCCGACGGCCTCGCCGATATCGACCGGGCGGCCCGTGGCCAGGTTGCGGCCATAGCACTTTATGCAGCAGCCGCGTCGCGATTCACAAGTCAGCACCGACCGAATGCGCACGCGCTGCACCCCTGAGCGTTGAATCTCGGCGGCGAGATCCTCATCGATTTCCTGATTGGCTTCGACGATACTAGTGCCTTCCACCGGATCGATGACGTCTTCGAGCGCAGTGCGGCCGACGATGCGATCGCGGAGGCTCTCGATTTCTTCGCCGCCTTCAACAATCGCTGAAGCCGAAATGCCCTTGAGCGTGCCGCAATCCTGTTCGCTAATGATCACGTCCTGCGCCACGTCCACCAGACGCCGCGTCAGGTAACCAGAGTCTGCGGTCTTCAACGCGGTATCGGCCAGACCTTTGCGCGCGCCGTGCGTCGAGATAAAGTACTGCAACACGTTCAGGCCCTCGCGGAAATTCGACTGAATCGGGGTCTCGATGATTTCGCCAGAGGGCCGAGCCATCAGTCCGCGCATGCCTGCAAGCTGCCGAATCTGCTGCGCCGAGCCGCGCGCGCCGGAATCCGACATGATCAGGATCGGATTCAGCTCTTTAGTCGCCTTCTCGCGGTCGTCCATCGCCTTGAACATCTCTTTGGCGACCTTGTCCGTCGCTTCCGACCAGATGGCGATGACCTTATTCTGCCGCTCGCCGTTAGTGATCACACCGTCGCGATACTGCTGCTCGACGGTGATCACATCCTTTTCGGCCTTGCCTACGATCTCGGGCTTGGAGGGCGGCGTCACCAAATCGTCGATGCCGATAGAGATACCCGCCTTAGTCGCGTACAGGAAGCCGAGGTTCTTCAAATCGTCGAGCATCTTCACGGTCATCTCGTGGCCGAGTCGAATGTGCGAATAATTAACCAGCGATTGCAGTCCCTTCTTGCGCAACGTGCCGTTAATGAATGGCAAACCTGCCGGAATCGAGTCGTTGAAGATCACGCGGCCTACGGTCGTGTTGATGACGCGTCGTATGTCTTCCTGCACAACTCCGCGCAGGATGTCTTGCGTGTCGTGCTCCTGCGTCAAGTCGATTAAGTCGCCGGTAATACGCAACTTGATCGGCGTCTGCGTGGTCACTTCTTTCGCGTCCAGCGCCAACAGCACTTCTTCGAGCGAAGCGAACACCCGGCCTTCGCCTTTCGCGCCTTCCTTCTCGCGAGTCAGGTAGTAAATGCCGAGCACGATGTCCTGCGACGGCACGGCGATTGGCTGACCGCTCGCGGGGCTGAGAATGTTGTTCGAAGAAAGCATCAGCACCGCTGCTTCAATCTGGGCTTCCGGGGAAAGCGGAATGTGCACCGCCATTTGGTCGCCGTCAAAGTCGGCGTTGAACGCCGTGCACACGAGTGGATGAATCTTGATGGCTTTGCCCTCGACCAACACCGGCTCGAATGCTTGAATACCCAGACGGTGCAGCGTCGGCGCGCGGTTCAGCAGCACCGGGTGCTCGCGAATAACTTCTTCGAGAATGTCCCACACGACTGGCTCCTGGCGCTCAACCATTTCACGCGCCTGCTTGATTGTCGCCGCGTGTCCTTGCTTCTCGAGTTGGTTGTAGATGAATGGCTTGAAGAGTTCCAAAGCCATCTTCTTCGGCAAACCGCACTGGTGCAGCTTCAATTCGGGACCGACCACGATCACCGAACGGCCCGAGTAATCAACGCGCTTGCCGAGCAGGTTCTGGCGAAAACGTCCCTGCTTGCCTTTCAATGTTCCGCTCAAAGATTTCAGCGGCCGGTTGTTCACGCCGCGCAGCACACGACCGCGCCGGCCGTTATCAAACAGCGCATCGACGGCTTCCTGAAGCATGCGCTTTTCGTTGCGCACAATGACTTCAGGCGCGCGCAGCTCCATCAACTTCTTCAGCCGGTTGTTCCGGTTGATGACGCGCCGATACAGATCGTTCAGGTCGGAGGTCGCGAACCGTCCGCCATCAAGCGGCACCAGCGGGCGCAGCTCGGGTGGAATCACCGGAATCACGTCGAGAATCATCCAGTCGGGACGATTGCCCGATTTCAAAAAAGAAGTCGCAACCTTTAGACGCTTCGAATACTTTAGCTTCTTCTGCTGCGAAGTTTCCTCGCGCATCTTCCGGCGCAACTCAACGGCCAGCTCTTCGATGTTAACCATCGAAAGCAGCTCCTTAATCGCTTCGGCGCCCATTTTGGCAACGAACTGCGCCGGATAATCACGCGCCAATTCGCGATAGCGCTCGTCGGTAAGCAGCTCGCGCTCTTTCAACTCCTTCACCTCGCCAGGATCGATGACGATGTAAGATTCGAAGTAGAGCACCTTCTCCAACTCGCGCAACGGGATGTCCAGCAAGTGGCCGATGCGCGAGGGCAAGCCCTTGAAGAACCAAACGTGCGAACAGGGGCTGGCCAGATCGATATGGCCGAGACGCTCGCGGCGCACTTTCGCTTGCGTGACTTCGACACCGCACTTGTCGCAGATAACGCCGCGATGCTTCATGCGTTTGTATTTGCCGCACAGACACTCCCAGTCCGCCACCGGACCGAAGATGCGCGCGCAAAACAGGCCGTCACGTTCAGGCTTGAAAGTGCGATAGTTGATCGTCTCCGGCTTGGTTACTTCACCGTGCGACCACTGACGAATCTTTTCCGGTGAAGCCAGCGAGATGCGAATCGCCTCGAAATCAGGCGCGAGTTGCGTTTTTTCTTGATGAAATCGAAACACGTTTTATCTCCATTTCGGATTGCGGATTGCGGATTTCAAGACCACCACGCCGCCATCCGAAATTCGAACTCCTTAGTGAATAAGTAATTCCCATGTCGGATTTGCAATTCCGATCCGCGGGTTCTTCAAATCCGCAATCCGAAATCCGCAATCCGAAATTCTTCAGATCCCAGACGTAATCAGCGGCTCGGCGAGCGGCGTCTCAGCGCCGCCGCCGTCTTTTTGCACCAACTCAACATCGAGGCAAAGCGACTGTAGCTCGCGCACGAGCACGTTGAACGACTCCGGCAAGCCGGGATCGAAATCAGCTTCGCCTTTAACGATTGCCTCGTAGATCTTCGATCGTCCGGCCACGTCGTCGGACTTCGCCGTCAACAACTCTTGCAGGATATGCGCAGCGCCATAAGCCTCCAGTGCCCACACTTCCATTTCTCCGAAACGCTGTCCACCAAATTGCGCTTTGCCACCGAGCGGCTGTTGCGTAATCAACGAATACGGCCCAATCGAACGCGCGTGAATCTTGTCGTCAACCAAATGCGAGAGTTTCAGCATGTAGATGTAGCCGACCGTCACCTTTTGCTCGAAAGGATCGCCGGTCAGTCCGTCGTACAGCACGGCCTTACCCGACTCGTTCACGATCTGGGGCAGTCCGAGTTCGCGAGCCCGGTCCCCGGCCTCTTCGAGTTTCTTCTTGATTTCCTTCTCGGTAGCGCCATCGAACACCGGCGTTGCGAAATACAAACCGAGCACTCGACGACCGGCGTTCCATCCGGCAGATACGGCATGTCTTCTTCCGGCAGGATGCGGGCGATAACGCCTTTGTTTCCGTGGCGGCCGGCCATCTTGTCGCCGACGGAGAGCTTGCGCTTCATGGCGATGAAGACCTTGACCATCTTAATCACGCCAGGGCTGAGCTCATCACCCTGACGCAGCTTGGCGATCTTCTCTTCGTAAATGTCCGAGAGAATTTTGATCTGCCGCTCAGTACGATCTTCATATTCCTTAACTTCGGAGGCCGCATCGACGCGCGAGCCGGCGACCTCAGCTTTTCGCAGAGCTTTCGGCTCGACCCCTTGCAGCATCTCGCGCGTAATCGCCACGCCCTTCGGAATGACGACTTCGCGATTGACTGTAAGGTCCTGCGCCAGCTTTCGTTCTTCGAACAGCTCGTAGATCCGTTCGTTACGCTGTTCATGCAGGATGCGTATCTCGTCCTCAAGGTCGCGCCGCAGACGCTCTTCTTCTTCCTCTTCGATCGACATCGAGCGCTGATCCTTTTCCTGCCCTTTGCGGGTGAAAACCTAAACATCGACCACGGTGCCGTCAATGCCCGGAGGCGACACCAGAGAGGCGACCTTCACATCGGCGGCCTTCTCACCAAAGATTGCGCGCAATAGTTTTTCTTCAGCGGTTAACTGAGTTTCGCCCTTGGGCGTGACCTTGCCAACCAGAATCGAGCCGGGTTTGACTTGCGCGCCGATGCGAATGATTCCGCTCTCGTCCAAATCGCGCAGCATGTTTTCGCCGACGTTAGGAATGTCACGCGTAATTTCTTCGGGGCCGAGTTTGGTATCGCGGGCCTCGATTTCCAGCTCCTCGATGTGAATCGAAGTGTAGTAATCCTCTTTCACCAAGCGCTCGGAAACCAGAATCGCGTCTTCGAAGTTATAACCACGCCACGGCATGAACGCGACCAGCACATTACGTCCCAACGCCAGTTCGCCGCGATCTGTGCAAGGTCCGTCGGCAATTACCTGGCCCTTGGCGACGCGCTCACCGACGTGAACGATTGGGCGTTGATTGATGCAGGTGTTCTGATTCGAACGCTTGAACTTGATCAACGTGTAGATGTCCGCGGTCACTTCGCGAGAGATTGTGCCGTCGACATTGTGATCGGCTCGGACGATTATTCGCTCAGAGTCGACATAGTCAACCGTGCCGTCGCGTCGAGCAATCACCACTGCGCCCGAGTCGCGTGCCGTCACGTCTTCCATGCCGGTGCCGATATACGGCGCTTCAGCGCGCAGTAAGGGCACCGATTGGCGTTGCATATTCGAACCCATCAAGGCGCGGTTCGCGTCATCGTTTTCCAGAAATGGAATCAGCGAGGCCGCCACCGAAACCAGTTGTTTCGGCGACACGTCAACATATTCAATTTCATCGCGCTCCGCGAGAATGAATTCTCCAGCTTTTCGCGCGGCGTTACGCTCGTTGACGATGTAACCATTGTCGTCAAGTTCGATATTGGCCTGACCGACGACGTGCTTGTCTTCTTCCCACGCGGTCAAATAAAACGGATGGGGATCATAGCTCGCCTTTTCGCCGTTGGCGCCGATACGTTTGTTCGCTTTGTCAACATCGTCCTGCGGCACGTGCTGGCCCGGCTTGAACTTTGTTTCGCCGCCATTGATGACCCGCACGTACTCGACAACGCGGCCGTCAACAACCTTGCGATACGGCGATTCGATAAACCCAAACTCGTTAATGCGCGCATAGCACGAAAGGCTCGAGATAAGTCCGATGTTCGGTCCTTCAGGCGTCTCGATCGGACAAATGCGGCCATAGTGAGTCGGGTGTACATCGCGTACTTCGAATCCCGCGCGCTCGCGGCTCAATCCTCCGGGTCCCAGCGCGGACAGACGACGCTTGTGCGTGATCTCTGAGAGCGGATTCGTCTGGTCCATGAACTGCGACAACTGCGACGAGCCGAAGAACTCGCGGACCGCCGCCGTCACGGGTTTGGCGTTGATGAGATCGCGCGGCATCGTGGTCTGCATCTCCTGATGGATCGACATCTTTTCCTTGATCGCTCGTTCCATGCGCTCCAGTCCGATACGAAACTGGTTTTCCAGCAACTCGCCGACGGCCCGCACGCGCCGATTGCCCAGATGATCGATGTCGTCAGCCTGATAGATAGGCCGTTTCTCTTCATCGACAGGGTTCTTGCGCATCTTCAGGACGTACGAGACGACCTCGAAAAAGTCTTTGGCCGCCAGCAGCGGATCGTCTATGCGACCCATCTCCGGCTTACCCATCTTGATGTTGAATTTGAGGCGGCCCACGCGGGAAAAGTCGAACTTGCGCGGATCAAAGAACATGCCCTCCAACAATCTATAGGCAGTTTGCACGGTCGGCGGATCACCCGGCCGCATCTTGCGATAGATTTCGAGCAGGGCGTCGACCGGCTTGCTGATCGCGTCCTTCTTCAGAGTCTGCGAGATAACAACGCCCACGTCGTCTCTCTCGGGAAAGAAAATCCCGAAGCCTTGTATCCCGCTTTCAGCAATCTCCTGCAATTTCGCCGTCGTGATTTCTGTGTTGGCTTCGAGCAGCACTTCGCCCGTTTCGGTGTTGACGACATCGGAGGCGGCGTAGGCTGCCTCGAATTGCAAAGGTTCGATTTCGACTTCACCAATCTTTGCCTTGCGCAGGCCTTCGAGTGAAGTCCGGGAAATCTCTTTACCCTTACGTACAATGGGATCGGGACCGCGGCCCTTGATCTCAAAGTCGACTTTCATTCCAATCAGGTTCGTGGGTCCGGTGTCCGGAATCTGGACCATCAAACGGCCGTTTTCAACGCGCACTTCATCGACAACGTAGAAGGCGCGCACCAGATCCTCGTCGGTGAAGGACGCCGACTTAACCGCTTCCTCCAACTGGCCGTCGCTACCAAACGATTTGCTGTTGAAGTTTGACTTCAGCCAGATGCCCAGCGCTCGCAGAAAGATCGACGCCAGGAACTTGCGCTTGCCTACACGCACGTACAGCAGATTCTTCTGGTCATATTCAAACTCGACCCACGAGCCGCGATACGGGATGATTTTGGCGATGAACATCTGGCCGCGTTTGAAGAAGACGCCGGGCGAGCGATGAAGCTGCGACACGATGACGCGCTCAGTTCCGTTGATGATGAATGTGCCATTGTCGGTCATCAACGGAATTTCGCCGAAGAAGACTTCTTCTTCCTTAATGTCGCGAATCGATTTGACGTTTGTATCCGGGTCTTTGTCGTAAACCGTCAGCCGAATCTTGACTTTCAGCGGCACGCTGTAGCTCATGCCGCGTTCCTGACATTCTTGCTGATCGTGTTTGTGCTTAAGGCCAACCGGCTCGCCGCAATTTGGGCAAAGCTCCGGCCGCACCGAGTTGAAAGCGCCGCAAACGTGACAGAGCGTTTCTCCCGGACGCAAAGGATCGACTTTGATACTGGCGCCGCAGTTCTTGCACGCGGTGCGCAGATACTTCAACCCTTCGAGGTTGCCGCATTTGCACTGCCAATTGCCGATATGGTATTCGACAAAGTCGAGCGTTGCCGTCTCGCGAAAATCCGAGATCGGAAACACCGATTGAAAGACTGTTTGCAGCCCGATGCGCCCGCGCTCTTCCGGGAGCGCATCCATTTGCAAGAATCGGTTATATGATTCGCGCTGAATCTCGATTAGATTCGGAATCGGCACTGAGGTTTTGATTTTGGAAAAATCCTGGCGCTGGGGAGCCTGACTTGTGCGCCGCCCCAATCCCGGATTCAGAGTTTCAAGTAAGTTTGCAGACATGATGTTCCTATCTTTTTCAGTTTACGCTACAGCCACAGTCGAATCGCCGGATGCGCGGACCCCAAACAGACGGTTGAGCGGCCAGAGCGCACCAAGCCCCGACCGCTTCATTAACGAAAAGCGATTGCATCGTTTCAGAGTTTTCCGGGAGTAACGCCAGCGAATCAATACTCCCCTAAGTTAACCGTTCAAGAATCAAAGGTCAAGCCAAGCTAAGACAGTCTTCGGTCTTGGGTCTTTGACAAAAGCCAAAGACCAAAGACCCAAGCACCTTACTTGACTTCGACGGTCGCCCCGGCGTCCGCCAATTTTTGCCTGACCGTCTCGGCTTCTTCCTTCGAAACGCCTTCCTTCACCGCTTTCGGGGCGGCTTCGACAAGGTCTTTCGCTTCCTTCAGACCAAGGGCGGTGACCTCACGAACGACCTTGATGACGTTGATCTTGTTTCCACCTATCGCTTGTAGAATGACGTCAAACTCGGTCTTCTCTTCCGCCGCCGCTGCCTCTCCGCCGCCACCAGCCGTTGCGGCCGCAGGAGCTGCGGCTACCGCCGCCGCCGCCGAAACGCCGAAGGCCTCTTCAATCATTTTCACCAACTCTGAGGTCTCCAGGAGACTCTTTTCTTTCAGAGCGTCAACAATTTCCTGATTCGATAGTGCCATGACTACTTTCTATCCTCCTCAAAAAGGGTTCTAGTGTTGCTTTCCTATTTACGATCCGCAGCAGGAGAACCCACGGGACGCCTTTCGCGTTGTTGCATCACAACTGAGAAAAGCGTCCGAGTCGTAAATGGCGATCTGACACCATCGCCACACTCGTCTTCCGCGTCCCGAACCTGTGCTTCCTTCCCAGACAACCAAGCATCGAAACCGCTCGAATTCTGAGCCGGATTCGAAAACCTAAACAAACTCTTACGCAGCTTTGGTGTCGCTGACCTGCTTAACGACCACAGCCAAATTACGTGGTACCGCCGATATTACATTCACCAGTCGTTGTGCCTGACTATTAAGCAGGAACAAGACCTTCGACAGTAATTCTTCTCGCGATGGCAGACTGGCAATCGCTTCGACTTCGCGAAGCTCGATTACTCTGCCTTCAACCAATCCGACTTTAAACTTGAAGATTTCAGGATTCGCTTTCGAGAACTTCGAGATCGCTTTGGAAAGCGAAACCGGATCGGCAGCGCTGAGCGCAACCGCGGTTACGCCTTTGAACTGATCAGCCATCGGCTCCAGCGGCGTGCCCGCGGCAGCTTTGCGCGCCAGGGTATTCTTAACTACCGAATAAGTGACGCCTGCATCACGCAATTGCCGGCGCAATTCCTGATCCTTCGCGACCGTCATCTTCTGAAAACTCACCAGCATAGCGGCATTGGCGCTCTTAAACTGTTCGGCGAGGGCGTCGAGGTCCTTTTGTTTTTCTTTTCTCGTTTTCATCTCAATTCCTCACTTGGCGAACGCAGCTTCGTCCAACAGCAACCCCGGGCTCATCGTCGATGCGAGATTGACTTTCTTTACATACTTCCCTTTAGCAGTAGACGGTTTCGCCTTCACCACCGCATCGATGATTGCGCGGGTGTTTTCGGTAATCTTGTTCTCGTCAAACGAAACTTTTCCTACCGCCGTATGGATCACTCCCGTCTTATCGACCCGATACTCGACCTTGCCCGCTTTAGTCTCATTTACGGCAGTCTTCACATCAAATGTAACCGTGCCGGTCTTGGGATTGGGCATTAAGCCGCGCGGCCCAAGCACCTTTCCGAGTCCGCCCACCAGACGCATCATGTCGGGCGTCGCGATGACCGCATCGAAATCCAACCATCCGCCCTTGATCTTATTGACCATGTCTTCACCGCCGACAAAATCGGCGCCGGCGTCTTCAGCTTCCTTGATCTTCTCGCCCTGCGCTATCACCAGGACCGTCTTTGATCTTCCCAGCCCGTGCGGTAAAACCAGCGTGCCGCGCACAAGCTGATCCGCTTTACGCGGATCGACGCCGAGCCACATCGTCAATTCGACAGTTTCGTCAAACTTGGCGAAAGTAATCTCTTTGAGTTTCTTTACGGCCTCTTCCAGATTGTACTTGTGGCTGGCATCGATCTTTTCCACCGCGGCGCGATATTTCTTTCCGTGCTTCTTCATTTATTCACCTCAGAGGTGCAGACGAGATTTGCAATTTCAAATTTGGAATTTCCGAATTTGAAATCTGGAATTTGAAATTGCTAACAATCTCTCCCTCTCAAAGAACTTGGATTACGCATCGCAAAATCAATCCGCAATCCGCAATCCGAATTACTCTACCGTCAATCCCATCTGCCGAGCGGTGCCTTCGATCGTGCGGATGGCGCTCTGTAAATTCGTCGTGTTCAAGTCAGGCATCTTGGTCTTGGCAATCTCTTCGAGTTTGGCTCGCGAAATCTTGCCTACTTTTTCTTTCTTCGGATTGCCTGAGCCTTTCTCAATTCCCGCGGCCTTCTTCAGCAAATCCGCAGCCGGCGGCGTTTTCGTTTCAAACGTAAACGAGCGATCCGCGTAGACCGTGATCACCACCGGAATCTTCATGTCTGGATCCGCCTGGGCGGTTTTGGCATTAAATGCCTTGCAAAACTCCATGATATTGACGCCGTGTTGGCCCAGGGCCGGCCCGATGGGCGGCGCCGGATTGGCTTTACCCGCGGGAACTTGCAGCTTGATATAACCTGAAATCTTCTTTGCCATTATTCCTCTTCCGTAAACGTTACCGTCTCGACATCGAGGAATCCTAATTCGACGGGTTCAGGCCTGCCGAAGATCGAAACCTTCACTTTTAACGTTGCCTTCTCTTCGTTGACCTCTTCAATTCTGCCGGTGAACGCCCGGAACGCACCTACCTTAATGCGCACCATTTCGCCAACCGAATAAGAGAACCTCGGTGTCATTCCTCTTCAGTGAAGGTAACTTTTTCCACATCGAGGAAATTCAATTCAACCGGCGTCGAGCGCCCGAAGATTGTCACCGTAACCTTGAGTGTGGACTTCTCCTCGTTAACGTCTTCGACCTTACCGGTGAAACTCTGGAACGGACCCGATTTGATGCGCACCGTCTCTCCACTGGCGTAGGAAAACTTAGGCTTCGGTTTCTCGGCCGCCTCGGCCACGTGATGCACAATCTGATCGACTTCCTGCGGCGTCAGCGGGGTCGGAGTTTGTCCACCGACAAACCCGGTTACCTTTGGTGTAGAGCGAATTGCATGAAAGACGTTATCGGGAATATGGCCCCGATCGTCGCATTCGATCTGCACCAGTACATAGCCTGGATAGAACATCCGAGAAGATTCGACGCGCTTGTTTCCGCGCATTTCGACTACCGTTTCCGTCGGTACGAGTACTTCGCTGATGGCATCCTGTAGATCTGTTCCCGCCACGCGAGCCTTCAGGCTTTCACAAACCTTTTTCTCGTGTCCGGAATACGTATGAAGGATGAACCACTGTTTCATTGAAATCTCTTTTCCGCTATCCCCCAAGCAAACTTCGCAGATGCTCAATCAAAAACGCCCAAATCCGATCGACGCCAAAAAGATAAAGCGCGAAGAAGATCACCGCAATCAAAGTAATAATGGTCGTATTCCTTACCTCGTTGACCGTCGGCCATGATACCCGCCGCATTTCCGCGCGAACGTCGCGCAGGAACTGCGCGGTCCGCGTGAAGAACCCCGCCGTATGCGGACGAGCCGCGGGTTTGCGTTCACGCCGAACCGTTGGCGCGGCTTCGGGCAAAGCGCCGCTGATCTCGTTTTCTTCTTCGCTCATCGATACTCGGGCTTCTCTCAAATTCCTTCTGTGGCAGGGGTACCAGGATTCGAACCCGGACTTTCGGTTTTGGAGACCGACGTGCTAACCGTTGACACTATACCCCTACGTCTTAGTGACGCCGGGACTCCTTACTTCGTCTCTTTGTGACTTGTGTGCTTGCGGCAACGGCGGCAGAACTTACTGAACTCCAGACGATCAGTCGTGGTCTTCTTGTTCTTTGTCGTAACGTAGTTGCGGCTCTTGCATTCACCGCACTGCAACACAATGTTATCCCTAGGCATAAGTCATTTCCGATTTCTGATTGCCAATTTCCAATTTTTATGTGCCAGTAGTCACCTTTGTCTTTCCAATCGGCAATCGGCAATTGGAAATCCGCAATGATGCTATTCGACCACCTCTGACACCGTGCCCGCGCCGACCGTACGTCCACCCTCGCGAATGGCGAACCGCAATCCTTTCTCCATCGCAATCGGTGCGATCAGCTCGATGTCCATCGTCACGTTGTCTCCGGGCATCACCATCTCTACTCCCTGCGGCAGGTGTGCTACCCCGGTCACGTCCGTCGTCCGAAAGTAAAACTGCGGCCGGTAGCCCGTGAAGAACGGCGTGTGCCGCCCCCCTTCTTCCTTCGTCAACACATATGCTTCCGCCTTGAACTTCGTGTGCGGCGTGATGCTCCCGGGCTTCGATACCACCTGCCCCCGCTCGATGTCTTTCCGATCCACGCCTCTCAGCAGCAAGCCCACGTTATCGCCGGCCACCCCTTCATCCAAAAGCTTGCGGAACATCTCCACGCCCGTCACTACCGTCTTCAGCGTCGGCCGGATCCCCACAACTTCCACCGCTTCGTTAACTTTCACTTTGCCGCGCTCTACTCTGCCCGTCGCCACCGTGCCCCGTCCCTGAATCGTGAAGATATCTTCCACCGGCATCAAAAACGGTTTCTCAATATCGCGCTGCGGCGTCGGTATGTAAGCATCAACCGCATCCATCAACTCCAAAACGCCCTGCTCCCACTGCTCGTCGCCTTCCAGAGCTTTCAACGCCGAACACTTCACCACCGGAATGTCGTCTCCCGGAAATTCATACTGCGACAGCAGCTCGCGCACTTCCAATTCCACCAGTTCGAGCAATTCAGGATCGTCCACCGCGTCGACTTTATTCAAACAAACCACCATCGCCGGCACCCCCACCTGCCGCGCCAGCAGAATGTGTTCGCGCGTCTGCGGCATTGGTCCGTCGGTTGCCGCCACCACCAGTATCGCCCCATCCATCTGCGCCGCCCCCGTGATCATGTTCTTCACATAGTCGGCGTGGCCGGGACAATCCACGTGCGCGTAGTGCCGATTCTTGGTCTCGTATTCCACGTGCGCCGTCGCGATTGTGATCCCGCGCGCCTTCTCTTCCGGCGCCTTGTCGATCTCGTCGAAGGGCGTGAACTTTACCTTCGGATTCCCCTTCGCCAGAATCTTCGTAATCGCCGCCGTCAGAGTCGTCTTCCCATGATCCACGTGACCTATCGTCCCTATGTTCACGTGCGGCTTGCTCCGATCAAATTTCTCTTTGCTCATACTTGTATCTATCCTCTGAAGGAGCGCCGACATCCTTGCCGGCGGTTCGCGGGCATCCTGCCCGCCTCTCTTTCTTTACCCGTTCGCTCAATCGAGCGATTCTGAAATGGAGCCCGCGATGAGATTTGAACTCATGACCTCCTCCTTACCAAGGAGGCGCTCTACCCCTGAGCTACGCGGGCGCGAGTCAACTACAAATCGCGAGTCCAAACATTGGAGCGGGCGACGAGACTCGAACTCGCGACCCTCAGCTTGGAAGGCTGATGCTCTACCAACTGAGCTACACCCGCCCACGACGATTTCGGATTGCGAATTTCGGATTGCGGAATTGATCCCTCGCAATCGCTTCACCAAATACCGAGATCAGCATTCCGAAATCCGCAATCGCTTTGGTGCAGGGGGTAGGATTCGAACCTACGTAGGGCAGTGAAGCCCGCCGGGTTTACAGCCCGGTGCCATTAGCCACTCGACCACCCCTGCATCTCCCCGTCAAGTAAGCACGCGAATAGAACCGGTGAGAAATTAGGATTGATGTTACCTAAGTGCGCACTCCGGCCTTGTTCGCAAACTCGTCACTTTAACTGAGGACCGTCCACTTTTGCAAGTGCCGGCGCCAACAGCATTCCGCAATCGTAGTCGCGAAACTCGTCTTTTAACCGAAGATTAGTTGGAGCCGGCGAAGGGACTTGAACCCCCGACCTACTGATTACAAATCAGTTGCTCTACCAACTGAGCTACGCCGGCTGAATCGCGGCTCGCTCATACTAGCAGTGTCGAAAATCAAAGTGAAGTCGGCTTGACATCGCATTCTTCGTTTTCTATTCTACTCGTTCGCGTTTGAGGCGCTTAAGATAGAAGGACTTATCTATGTCAACTTACTTTCCCAGCGGCGCTGGGCTAGCCCAGAATCGAAAGTGGTACGTCGTGGACGCCGCGGGCAAAACTGTCGGCCACCTGGCATCGGAAGTCGCCGCCATCTTGACCGGCAAACGAAATCCAAAGTGGACGCCGTTTCTCGATATGGGCGATCACGTGATTGTCGTGAATGCACGCAAGGCGATGTTTACCGGATCGAAAGCGACTGACAAAGTCTACAGGCGCCACACGCTTTATCCCGGCGGCTTGCGCGAAACTTCAGTGACCGAAATGTTTGCAAAACATCCCGAGCGGGTCATTGAACTCGCCGTGAAAGGAATGCTGCCCAAGACTAAACTCGGGCGCGCCATGGTCAAGAAGTTAAAAGTCTATGCTGACGCCGAGCATCCTCACACGGCGCAGCAACCGGTAATCCTCAACTTCCCATCACGCAAAAATCAAAAATAGAAAAAGCAAAAAAGGATTAAGACGTGGCAGAAATTCAATATTATGGAACCGGGCGGCGAAAGACCTCGACCGCTCGCGTTTATTTGCGGCCGGGCGGCGGTAATTTCCAAGTCAATCGCAAGACTTTCGAATCATATTTTCCGAACGAGACGTTGCGTATGATCATTCGCCAGCCTTTGAACCTGACTGAGACGGCGAATAAGTTCGATGTGGTGGTCAACGTAGCGGGCGGTGGGCCTTCGGGACAGGCCGGTGCGATTCGTCATGGCATCACGCGAGCACTGATCGAATACAACGGCGATCTGCGGCCGACTCTCAAACATGCAGGATTGATTACGCGCGATCCGCGCATCAAAGAGCGCAAGAAGTACGGGCAGAAGGGCGCGCGCAAGCGCTTCCAGTTCTCAAAGAGATAAGTCTGAAATCTCAAATTTGAGATCTGAGTTTCAAGAGAATCCATTGTCGCGATTTTTGATTGGTTGCTTTTAACGTGAAAGCCGCGGTCGCGACGAGTACATAAAACCAATTCACCAAGGAGAAAGCAGTTTGGTTACGGTTACGATGAAAGAGTTGCTGGAGGCCGGTGTTCACTTCGGTCACCAAGTGCGCCGTTGGAACCCGAAGATGAAGGAATATATTTTCGGCGAGCGCAACGGCATATATATTATCGATCTGCAAAAGACGCAGAAGATGTTTCGCGAGGCGCTTCAGTATGTCACCAACACGATTGCTGAGGATCGCGGCAAGACAATGCTGTTCGTGGGCACGAAGCGTCAAGCCCAAGACGCTGTCCGCGAGGAAGCCGAGCGCGCTGGACAGTATTATGTCAACCAGCGCTGGCTGGGTGGTCTCTTAACGAATTTTCAGACCGTGCAAAAATCGATCAAGCGCCTCAAAGATCTCGAAGCGATGCAAACTGACGGCCGTTATGAAAAGCTGACCAAGAAGGAACGCATCAAACTCGATCGCGAACGGCAAGGCTTGGAGAAAACGCTTTCGGGTATCAAAGGAATGAACCGACTGCCGGACTCGATCTTCGTAATCGATGTGCGCAAGGAGGAGATTGCCGTGGCTGAAGCTAATAAGCTCGGCATTCCGGTGATTGCGGTCGTCGACACGAATTGTTCGCCCGAAGGAGTCGACTACGTGATTCCAGGCAACGATGACGCGCTGCGCGCTGTCCGCCTTTTCGCTTCGCGTATTGCCGATGCTGTTCTCGAAGGTCAGCAAATGCTAACGGAGGGGGGCGCCGCAGTCGAACGGCCTGTCGGCGAAGAACAGCCCCAGCCTGCCGCGACGACTGAACCGACCAGCGAAGAGAGCAACGAATTAGAAACAGTTGCGGAAGTCCTACCGCCCGCTGAAGGTGAACCTGAGACGGCTTCGCACGACGAGGCTCCGAACGAAAGCGCGGAGGTCGTCGCCGCAAGTTAGAACGCAACGAAAGTTTCAATTTATCGGCGAGCGCAGCCTCAACAAGCGGGAACTCCGCCGGGCTGCGCATTTTAGTGAAGTAACATAGACTTCAGTCTGGGCCCTAGAGTCTGAGGCATCACCTGAAGTTCATGTTACCGAGTTAGGAGAATCTTAGTAATTATGGGAGATACGTCAGCAGCAGCCATCAAGGCGCTACGAGATAAAACCGGGGCCGGCATGATGGAGTGCAAAAGAGCCCTGATCGAAGCAGAAGGCGCTGAAGAGCGGGCCATCGAAATTTTGCGCGAACGCGGTTTGGCCTCAGCGAAAAAGAAAGAAGGCCGAGTCGCCGCGGAGGGCGTGGTCGGTTCGTACATTCATATGGGCGGTAAAGTCGGCGTCTTGGTCGAAGTAAACTGCGAAACTGACTTTGTGGCGCGCAGCGAAGAGTTTCAGCAACTCGTTAAAGACGTCGCGATGCACGTCGCGGCGGCGGAGCCGCGTTACGTTTCGCGCGAGGAAATTACGCCCGAAACGTTGGAAAAAGAGCGAGACATCGCGCGAGCCCAAGCGAAGAACGATCCCAAGAACGCCAACAAACCGGAACAGGTGATCGAGAAAATCGTCGAAGGCCGGCTAAATAAGTTCTATGAAGAGGTGGTGTTACTCGATCAGCCATTCATCAAAGATCCAGCGAAGACGGTAAGCGAGTTGGTGACCGAGAAGATCGCGAAGACCGGTGAGAGAGTCACAATTCGTCGGTTTGCGCGCTACAAGATGGGTGAAGGCCTCGAAAAACGCGCCGATGATTTTGGCGATGAGGTCGCGAAGCTTGCGGGAGCTTAGTCAAGACTTCGCGCCTTTGCGTCTTTGCGAGATAATCGCGCAAAGGCGCGAAAGCCGCAAAGAAATAACCGGGCCCAAATGAGTACTGAGATCCAAAACCATCCGGCTTATCGTCGCGTCCTGCTTAAAATCTCAGGTGAAGCCCTGGTGGGCGAGCAAACGTTCGGCATCGATGTAAACGTCGCACGCTCTGTCGCTGACGAGATCAAACAAGTCCACAATCTCGGCGTGGAACTCGCGGTGGTTGTCGGCGGGGGCAACATCTTTCGCGGCCTCTCGAAAAGCGCAGGCAGCATGGATCGGTCTTCGGCAGACTATATCGGCATGCTGGCTACGGTTATGAATGCGGTTGTTTTGCAGGATGCTCTTGAGCGAACGGGCATTGAAACGCGAGTGCTCTCGGCGATCGACATCCCCGAAATGGCTGAGCCATTCATTCGTCGCCGCGCCATTCGCCATCTCGAGAAAGGACGCATCGTAATTTTCGCTGCCGGCACTGGCAATCCATTTTTCTCAACTGACTCAGCCGCCGCGCTGCGGGCGCTTGAAATCAAAGCCGATGTAATT
>QHXE01000050.1 GCA_003222835.1 Acidobacteriota bacterium
TGTTCGATGCGTATCCATAATCCTGCCATCTGGTCCGATGTGCTCTGGCTCCAGGATTGTTCCTTCGCCAATACAGCTACGTCTCCGCTGACGAGTGCCAAGGCGAACCGTAGCTTATGCAGACCAGGACTATCGTCCAGCCCTTTGGTCGACGCCTGCACCAGCAGAGAGCGCAATTTGTCAAACTGATCCGCTTCCAATAGGCACCATCCGAGATTGTTGTAGGGGATCGACGAATCTGAAGCTATGCGTAGTGTTTCGCGCAGCTCTCTTTCGGCATTCTGGTGGTCGCCTAATTGTCGGTAAGCTGAGCCCAGCAAGTTGTGGGGCGGGAAATCAACCGGTTTGAGCTTCTCCCAGCGCTTTACGGAGTCAATTTCTTTGAACATCTCCCCGGTCACAGAGCCGTAGTAGGAAGCCTCAATCCACAGCCTCTCGCTACCGATCGGTCGCACCCATCCAGATATAACCGTGTCCCAAGGCCGCGTACGCAGTCGCAAAGTTTGGATCGAGTTCAATGGCCTGTTTGAAGAACGGGATGGATCCGGCGTTGTCCCCCTGATTGTGCAATTCCGAGCCTTTCTCGAATGCTCTAAATGCTTCCATCGAAGAGGTGGTGGCCTCTGCGCCAATGTCGTTGTCCTGGATTGACTGCGGCGGCTCGCCCATACCGTGGCGCAAGTCTGCTGTCGCCTTCCAGATTGTGCTAAGCACTTGCTCCTCGGTTCCCGCCTGCAGTTGTGCTTTCGCGATGTAACTTCCAGTATCGCAGTTCATCGCGCTGGCAGTTATCACAAATCCCTTTTGGCCTCGTGCCAATGAACCACCGACTAACGCATTTGCGCCTGCGCGACGGCAGACTTGTTTCGCGAGATCATTAGTGAGTTTCGCATCCGCAGGTTGTCCCAGCTTCTTCAGTGCTTCCATTACATCGTTTTCAGGCACCATCTGAAGCATGGGCGATCGCTCTAGCTGAACGGCAACTGCATCCTTCACAGTGCCGTCGAAGGCCGGGTCGCCCGTCGTGTTAGTGAAATCAGCAAGCACGATGGTGTGTTTGTCGGTGAGCTTCGACGTGCGGTGGAAATAGAAGTAACTGCCGCCTGCGCAAAGCGCCACAACCGTTGCTGCGACAGCAAGGACTATCACCTTCCAGTGCTTTCCAAATCTGCCTGTAGTCGCCGGATTCGCTGTTGTAGGCAGCCGCGCAGATTCCGTGTCGCGCTTGAGTCGCTGCAAATCTGTGTGAATATCCGCCGCACTCTGGTAGCGTAGCTTCCGGTCTTTTTCAAGTGCCCTGTTGACGATGCGTCCTAGTTCCGGCGACAAGTCAGGATTCACTTGTTCTAGCGGGGTCGGGGCTCGATTCAGAATCGCCTCGTGTACGATGGCGGCTGTGTTGCCTTGAAATGCCATCCGGCCCGTCGCCATCTCAAAAAGCACCGCACCGAAGGAGAACAAGTCGGTTCGTCCATCCAGTTCTTCAGCACGCGCCTGCTCCGGCGACATATAGGCGATGGTGCCCATGGTCACGCCGCGGCTGGTCAAGAGTTCCCCCACCGTGGCCGTAGGCATCTGTGACACACCGACGTTCGTGCCTGCCGGGACTACCTTCGCCAGACCGAAATCGAGCACTTTGGCATGGCCGCGCTTGGTTACAAAAATGTTTCCCGGCTTGATGTCACGGTGAATGATGCCCATCTCGTGCGCGGCACTGAGCCCGTCAGCAATCTGGTTTGCGAGATCGAGCGTTTCGTCCGCGGGCATCGCTTTACCAGCGATGCGATGTTTCAAAGTCTGCCCCTCCATTAATTCCATGGCGATTGACAGACGTCCGCCCTCCTCGAGAATTTCGTGGATCGTGCAGATATTCGGGTGATTCAGTGCGGAAGCGGCACGCGCCTCACGTCGGAAGCGTTCGAGTGCTTGCGAGTCTTTTGCCAAGTCTTCCGGAAGGAATTTCAGCGCGACATGGCGTCCAAGGCTGATGTCCTCAGCCTCGTACACAACTCCCATTCCGCCCTCCCCGAGCCGCTGAAGGATGCGATAATGGGAGATCGTAGTGCCCGACACAATAGCCCCTCGATTAGGATTGGTGCTTTGTAGTGCGAGGACTGCCGGATTTGAGAGGAAGTCACCAGCCTTGTCATATTCCACTAGCAATCGTTCAACTTCAGCCCGAACCTCGGGATCGGCGCTGGCTTCCCTCAGGTAATTAACTCGCCCCGAGGAGTCCACTGCCTGTGCCGCCTCAAACAGCGCTTTAACCGTTTCCCATTGCTCAGGAGAGATGGGCATGGACTTACTTTAGGAAACCATGGAGCCAGGCTTTAGCTACGGCCCAATCCCTCTTTACCGTCTTCGGCGAGAGCTCCAGCAGCTCCGCGGTTTCCTCGACCGTCAGCCCTCCGAAGAATCGCAGCTCGACGATCTTGGCTTGGCGCGGATCGCGTTTTGCCAACTCGTGCAAGGCATCGTCCACCCTTATTAGTTCCTTTGACTTCTGGGGTGAGAACACCAGGGCTTCGTCCAACAGTACAACCTCCTGTTTGCCCCCACGCTTTCTTCGGAGATGGCCGCGCGCATGGTCGATCAGGATCCGCCTCATTACTTGCGCAGCGATGCCCAGAAAATGTGCCCGGCCTCGCCAGTTGACGGAGCGCTGCTCCACCAGCTTAAGATAAGCCTCATGGACCAGAGCAGTTGTCTGCAAGGTGTGGTCGACGCGTTCTCGCCGCATATACCGGTTTGCGAGTCGCCGCATCTCGTCGTAAATCAGCGGAACGAGTTTAGAAGCCCCTTCCTGGTTTCCGTCCGTCAGGTGGGTCAAGAGAATGGTTACTTCACTGGGGGATGTTTCCACTTAGCCACCGCCCATTGCCCTTCGCGGCCTGTTTGCTGGCCTCAATTCTATCCCAGCCCATCCGTGCTCGCAGCCACTTTCCGAAGGGCTAAAACTCCTATTACCTATTGCACCTTTACGCGACTGAAGCGCGATTTTTTGTCTGTGTGACCCCAAAACAGTCGGATTGTCGCGTTAGTGAGTGACGGCAGAAAGCTAAGACCCGTCTCGAAAAGGAGAATCTCATGGTAAGAAAGAACCTTGCACATGTCGGGCTGGCGTTGTTGTTCTTGGGGATGTTCTGTACGACGAGCTCCGCAGCAACTCTTAGGGTTGGACATCCCAACACCTCGTGTCCGAATGCTCAATACACCACGATCACTGCCGCAATAAACGCTGCTGCACCCGGCGACGTGATCGAGATATGTCCAGCCCTGTACCCAGAACAACTCATCATCACGAAGCCGCTCATTTTGCGGGGTGTGCTTACCAAAGTGAATATCGAGAGCTACCTCCCTTGCTGCAACGAGGTCAAACGGGTCTTGATCCAGCCTAACTTGCAGGATCTCCAGGGTCTAGCAGTTGAGGCGGTCATCACCGTGATGGACACGGAGGATGTCACCATCGATAACCTCGCCATCGACGCCAGCCACAACACCGTGGCGGGCTGCGACATTGGTCTGTCTGCCGTTCACTTCTACAACGCTTCCGGCCGGCTCAAGAACAGCGCTGTCTTTGGCGCGCAGCTGCCCAATCCGCAGAACTGTTCGACGT
>QHXE01000051.1 GCA_003222835.1 Acidobacteriota bacterium
TTTTCACAAACATTACGAGTGACCCTTTCAATCGATCATCAAGATCATCATGAGGCGGATCCGGCGGGGGAGCCATGAATAAGTATCCTCGGATCAATTCGTAATGTGCACGATCTTCGGCTTCGGGCAAATCCCAGAATTCTTCCAGCGTATATCGCCGCAGTAAGGGCGAGAAGGAAATAACGTTCGTGGTTGGAGTTTCCAGAACCTGCATGGGTTTGTCTACTCGATCACAGGAATTCTAACACAGCGGATCGGATGACCATACAGCTGCTGAAAGGCAGTGTCAGCGCTGTCGCTCTGGGAGAGGGTTTGGGTGAGGGCGTAGCGAGCGCAACGACGGATCCTCTTTATTTCTATTCTCTTCTATCTCTTTGCTTCGCAAACCTCACCCTCTCCCTCTCTCAGAAGAGAACATGAAAAATCCTTGGCGCACTTACGGAGCTAAAGCGCTTTATCTTACCGGTTCGCGCAGAACGATTTCAGCGGCCGTAGCAGCGCTTCTCGCTGCCTCCAAATGACTCTCGCGCAAGCCCGCGATTTGCAGCAGCGCTTCCCCTGCTCGCGACAATAGTCTGACGAGGTCGCCTTCTTCGGCGCGCGTCTCGCGAACCAGCGTGGGCCAGTCGATGCCGCTCGCCCAGTGTGCCGCAGCCGCAGCCGCTGAGAAGTTGATCTCGGGCGCCGGTTCGATTCCCTGTTGCCATTCCTCGGTCGAGACCTCGAAGGTAATCTCATCGAATTTCGCCAGCAGCGTCACGATCTCGTCGTCCAGTTCCATCTCGCCGTAATCGCGATCTTCATCAGCGGCGACGGCGGCGATCAGAGCGGCGGCTCGCTTCGCATCCAGCGAAGTAAAAAGGTTCCGTTGGAGACCTTCGCCGATCAGCAAGGGCCGATCGACGCGCAAGTCGGCCAGCCAGCGTCCGCGGTCGGTCACGCGCTCACTCGCGAAATCAAGATAGCCAAAATGATCGAGCACCCGCGCGCAGCGCTCGAATGGCTCCCAGACATCCGCGCGTAAACGTTCAATCTGTCGCTCGGCTCGCTCAATCGCCGCAGCTTCGGCTTGCAGCGACCATAACGTTTCGTAGTTAGCAGCGCGTGCAGCTTCGGTTACCTCAGAAGGCAACAGCGAATCGATCAGATCGTTGATTAGCTTGATCGAGTCTGCTTCGCTGGTCTGCGCATCGCGAAGGCGTGGCTCAGGCAAGGCGAGTTGGCCACCGCGCTCATGAATCTCGTCAAATGCTTCGTCAGTTTTTTCAGATTGAGTTGAAAACATTGGGGCGAAAACCCGGCCGATTCTTTCGAGCGGAAATGAAGCCAGGCGCCCATCTTCGCGCATGCCAGTCACCCCGTCGTGACTGCGCGCGGTGACGAGCACGAGCCTTCTGCCGCTACGTCCTATTGCTACGACGCGGCCCGGTTGCACGACTTCGCGCAGCCACCTCACGAACGCTTCCCAACGGGTTTGCGGAGCAAGTTCAAGCAGACGCGAACGCGCACCAGCTAAGCGCTCGAGTCCGAGCACGGCTGAGGCAGGTACGTTTACATCAGCGTGCTCTAGCGCCTCGCGAATGCGCTGCTCGTTTTCGTCGCGCACGTTCTGTAACTCATGAATCCTTGGCAGCAGATTTCGATGAGCAAAACTCTGCTCGGCAATCTCGCGCACTTGAGCAAAGCTTCCGAAAGCATCGAGTAGATTGAGCAGCGACGTGTAGGTCGCGCGAAATCGACTCTCGAGATCGTCCGGAGGCGCACGTAACAGCTCGGTGATACTCTGCGGATTCTGATGAGGGCCTGGCGCGGCAACGATGAATCCGACCCGGTCCTTGCCGCGTCGTCCGGCCCGTCCAGTCATCTGCTGCAATTCCGAAGCAGTGAGCGATTGCCAGCCGCTGGCGCTCCGTCGATCGGCACAGGTGACCACGACCGTGCGCGCGGGGAAGTCGACACCGGCCGCGACCGTCGTGGTCGCGAAAATCGCGTCGAGCAAGCCCGCGCTCATCATCTTTTCAATCACCAGCTTCCACGCGGGCATGTGACCGGCATGATGCGACCCGACGCCGCTGCGAATGATGGTGTCCCAATGTCGATGGGCACGAATCTCGGGATGTTGTTCGACGAAGGTACGCATGAAGTCGCGGCGCGCCTCGCGACGCTCGTCAGACGCAGCGCGACGGCTCAGCGCCGCTTCCGACGCAGCTTCATCACAGCGGCGTCGGGTCGGCAGGAAAACTATCGCCGGCAACAAATTGTACGAGCCCAATGCCGCGAGCAACGTCGCAGGCGGCATTTCCGGCATGCGAAGTTTCATCTTTACTAGTTAATCTTACAAGATATCCCTGTGAGAAAAAGCTGAGGTGGGTGCGGAGACGACATACCTTCGCGCCTTTGCGTGGTCGTTATTTCTTCCTGCGCCTGCTTCGGGGAACGAAGAGGGAGTTTCACGCAAAGGCGCAAAGTCCGCAAAGACCGTCCTTAATTTAAGCCAAGCTGTTCATCGAATCGTCTTCACCGGCGCCGCGGGTCTCCCCGGCAATTTCACCGGATGATCCTTGATCTTGGCCATGACCTCGGCGATGCCGCGTTCGAGTTGCGGATCGTGACCGGCGATCTCTGATTTGGGATCGTTGTCGACTTCGATATCCGGATCTACGCCGTGCCCTTCGATGATCCATTCGCCGTTCTTGTTCGCGAGGGCTGAGCCGGGCACAAAGATCGCTCCACCGTCGATTAGTGCACCGCGATTAGCGATGCCGACCACGCCGCCCCACGAGCGCTTGCCGATCAATGGGCCGAGCCCCGCTTCGCGAAACATCCACGGGAAAATGTCGCCGTCGGAGGCCGAGTTGCCGTCGAGCAGCGCCACCATTGGGCCGATGAAGACGCCATCGGGGTAAGGGTTGCCGATACTGTCTGTGCGCGAATAATTTACGCCGAGCAGTTTGCGACGCAGGCGTTCAATCAGCATGCGGGAGACGTTGCCGCCGCCGTTCGCGCGCACGTCGACAATCAACGCTTCCTTGTCGATCTGCGGATAGTACCACTTGATGAATTCGCGAATACCGTTCGCGCCCATGTCTGGAATGTGAATGTAACCGACGCGGCCGCCGGTCGCTTCTTCGACCTTCTGGCGATTGCGCGCGACCCAATCGAGATAGATTAGATTGCCTTCGTCGGCGATCGGTCGATAAGAAATGATGCGCGAACCGTCCATCGTCGGCTTGCTGTTGACTGTAAGCGACACGGGATTGTCGGCCTTATTACGCAGCAGTCGATAAGGATCGTCGTTGCCTTTCAGTTCGTCGCCGTCGATCGCCAGCACATAATCGCCAACCTTTACGTTCACGCCAATCTCTCGCAACGGCGAGCGATAAAGATCCTCTTCGTTCTCGCCCTCAAAGATTTTCGCGATGCGATAACGCCCCGATTGCTTATCGAGTTCGAATCGCGCTCCGGGCAAGCCCACGCGCGGGCGCGGCGGAATCTGGAAATCACCGCCTTCGATATACGCGTGTTGAATGGTAAGTTCTGAAATCATCTCAGAGATTACGTAATTCAAATCCGAACGATGCGCGACGTACTTCAACAGCGGCTTATATTGCTCGCGCAGCGCCACCCAGTCATAGCCATGCATATTCGCGACGTAGAACCAGTCGCGATAGCGCCGCCAGACTTCGTTGAAGATCTGGTTCCACTCTTCGGCCGGCACGCGATCGACCATCAAGCCGGCGACTGAGACGGGCTTCTTTGTTCGGTCACCTTGTGGCGTCGCGTCGAACAGACTGAACGCCGGGCCTTGGCGCACTAGCACCTTCGAACCATCGCCAGACATCGCATAGCCGTTGATGTCATCTGCGATCATGGTCTCTTTTCGATCCTTGAACGAGAAGATTTTCAATTGCGCGGGTCGATCACCCTGTCGTCCGTAATAGAAAGCTGGGCCGCTTACATAAAGCAAATGGCCAGGCTTAGCGGCAAGACCACCATAATTGTCCGCGCCAATCGGCGCCCGCGCGACACGATTGCTGATGCCATCGAGATCGATCACCAAAGTCTTTTGCGGAGGCGTCGCCGGTTTCGCTTCAGCCTTCGGAGCCTCAGAGTCGCCTTCTTTTTTAGGTTCAGACGCCGGAGTCCCTTCCTCTTTCGGTTTAGTTACGGCAACTTCGTCGCTCTCGGGCGGGAATGGGTGCTTCACGTCTTTGCGCAAAGCCATCGCATAGATGTAAGCACTGCGATTGGTCGCATAGTTGAACTCGACTTGCGAAATCTGCGGCGCGAATTCGCGATCGCTAATGAAATAAAGGTAGTTGCCTTGCGGATCCCAGACAGGATTCACGGCATTGAACATGTCGCCGGTCACGCGATGGACCTTGCCGTCGGCAGCGCTCCAAATATGAATTTGCGACATTCCGTTTCCATTCGTGGCCATGCTGAACGCCAGGTAGTTACCGCTCGGCGACCACGTGTAATCGCGAATCTGATTGCGAGGAGCATCGACGATCTCAGTCATCTTGCGATCCGCCAGCGTCACGACGAAGATCTTCCCGTCTTTATCACCAAAAGCGATTCGCTTGCCGTCTGCCGACCATTCAGGTTGATAACGCATCGCACTGCCGCCGTTGGTGATCTGTTGTGGCGGTTTCGACCCATCCTGCGGAACCAGGTACAGCTCTTCTTCACCGCTCAGGTCAGAGATGAAAGCGATCTGCGATCCGTCGGGAGACCACGAAGGCCATTTGTCATGCGCGCCGGAGGAATGCGTCAGATTTCGCGTTGGGCCCTTCTCGATTGGCGCGGTGAAAATGTCGCCGCGGGCGGAGATCAACGCTCGTTCGCCTTTGGGACTCAAGTCATACGATTCAATATTGCCGACCGCTGAAACCCGACTAGGGCGCCGTGCCAAACCATCGTCGGGAACCGTGATCGAAATCGGGGTCGTCTTTCCGCTCTTCGCATCAAGTACCTGCAGCTCGCCCTGCATCTCGTAAACGATGCGGCCCTGATGATCGGAACTGGGCCAGCGCACGTCCCATTGCTTGCTCTGCGTTACTTGCGCAGTCTTGCCGGTAGAAACGTTGTAGGAGTAGATATTGAAATGGCCGTCGCGATCGGAATCGTAATAAATCGTGTCTCCAATCCACATCGCGTCGCGTGAAGCTCGCGCGCCTTCGGTGATGCGTTTGGCATCGCTGGTTTTCAGATCGAAGATGTAGAGGACATTGGCCTGGCCTCCGCCGTAGCGCTTCTCAGGACGGAAATCCCGAAATTGCGGCGAGTAGACCATCTGCCCGCCATCAGGCGAGTAATCTCCCGAACCGGCTTCCGGCATCGGCAAAGGCTCGGCTGGGCCACCATCAACTGAAACGCTGTAAAGCTTCGCGATCGGCAACGACCATGAATCTCGCAGAGAGCGAAAGAAGATGCGCTTGCCGTCTCGGCTCCAGCCATAAACCTGATTGTCCCAACCCCAGCGCGGAGCCAATGGACCCTTGGCGGGATAGAAAGTGAGTTGCCTCGGGACGCCACCCGTTGACGGAATCACATAGACTTGCTCGTCGCCATCGTATTGGCCCGTGAAAGCGATCCAGTTGCCGTCCGGCGAGAACTTGGCGAACACTTCCATACCCGGATGCGCAGTCAGACGA
>QHXE01000052.1 GCA_003222835.1 Acidobacteriota bacterium
TCCGGCATTGGTTTCTCTCGGCAGAGAATTGTCGTGAAGCCGTTCAGCAGCGGAAACGTGAAAGCGTTGCCGAGCCCGTACGCAAACGGCAGACGCGAAGAAGAGAACAAACGATCGCCTTCGCGTAGACGCAGGACTTCACAGCAGTAGGTTTCATTTGTGTAGAAGATGTCCGATTGTCGATGGACCGCGCCTTTCGGTTCGCCGGTGCTGCCTGAGGTATAAAGAATGAAGGCTTCCGCATTCTCTCTTCCGCGAATCGGGACTCCGTCACCGAGCGGCAGACGTTTCGCATCATCGAACCGTTGCACCTTCATTCCGGAAATCGACACTGAAAGTGCCTCGGTTTCGCGGCAGACAACGAGCAAGTCTTTCAGATCTGTTATCGCCGCCGCAGCCGCGGTCGAGTCATCCAAGTTTCCGAACAGCGCGTTGGCTGCTTGCGCTTCGATGATGGCCGCGCGGGCGCCGCAATCTTTTAAGATGAAAAGTTGTTCCGCTTTCCGCAACGCCATGTTGATTGGCACGGCGATCGCTCCGAGCGAAATGATCGCCACGAACGAAGCGATGAATTCCGGCGAGTCGTTTAGTAAAATGCCAACTCGATCACCGTGAGCGATACCGAGCGCGTGAAGCGCTTCCGCTGTCCACACCGTCGCTTCCCGCAGTTCTGCGTAGGTAATTACACGATGCTCGTAGAGCACGGCCGCGTGCGCGGAGCGTTCGGACCGAAAGAGTCGATCGAAAAGATTTTCGGCGTTCATGGCGGAGTAGCATAGACTTTAGTCTGTGAAGGTTTTAATGGCAATAGGAACATAGACTGAATTATATGCTACGAGTTTGAGAGTTTGAGGCGGGCTGTGGTTTGATTACAACCAAGTGGCGATATTCAAGAAACGAGATCATCAAACCGAGAGTCGTCTGCTGCTCGAATCGGGCGAGCCGGTTGAGTTGCCGCCGGCTGAAGTCGCGGACAGCGCGGTGCTGGTCCAGTTTGATAAGTTCAAGCCGTTCATCCCGGAATTACTTGAGGCGTTACGTGCGGGAACGACGGCTGAGCCGGTCGCGGTGATGAACGATGGTTCGACCTTCGCCATTCACGGCGACACGCGCACGTTCTGGGTCAAGCTCTGGCACGCAGCCGGATCCGACTTAACCAGAGTTGAAAGGGTGCAGATTATCAGTTGTCTGCCGTCGACGCGTGGAACGAACGTGATAATCGGAGACCAGTGACAAGCGACAAGACGATGATTTTCGTTTAGAGGCGGGCTACTGCCCAACACCCTCTCCCCTTGGGAGAGGGCAGGGTGAGGGCGTAGACGAGAAGCGAAAAGAAACTTACCTTTTTTGTTCTCAGAGACGGTCCAGCGGAGGAGAGAAACAAAATAGGTTAGACCTCGCCGTAAGCCCACACCCCAACCCTCTCCCTTTGAGAGAGGGAGGGCTACTGCTAGCCCTGGTGCAGATGACTGAGGTACCTGAAAAAGTGTTGGCGCTAGCCAAAGCAGTGCGCGACGCTGGCGGACGCGCATTGCTGGTAGGCGGCTGTGTGCGCGACGAGTTGATGGGCCAGCAGCCGAAGGACTGGGACTTCGAAGTCTACGGAGTTGAGCCGGCGCGTTTGCGCGAACTTCTAGATCAGTTTGGCAGCGTTAACGTCGTGGGCGAGGCGTTCACCGTTTACAAGCTCGGCGCCCACCTGGACATTTCACTGCCGCGGCGAGAACGTAAGACGGGACGCGGTCATCGCGCGTTCTTCGTCGAAGGGGATCCCGGAATGGCTGTCGAGAAAGCCGCCGAGCGAAGAGATTTCACCATTAACGCGATCCTGCAAGATCCGCTGACCGGCGACATCATCGATCCGTTTCGAGGGCGCGACGATCTCAAGGATAAGACGCTGCGAGCCGTATCACCTAAAACCTTTCCTGAAGACAGTCTGCGCGTCCTGAGAGCCGCGCAATTTGCGGCGCGCTTTGAGTTTCAGATCGATCCCGAGACCGTCGATCTCTGCCGGATGATTGATTTAACTGATTTGCCGAGGGAGCGTATTTGGGGCGAGGTTGAAAAGCTTCTCTTGCGCGCGCAGCGACCGTCGATCGGTTTGAAGTGGTTACATGAACTTCATGTGATCGATCGATTGTTTCCCGAAATCAACGCTCTGATCGACGTGCCGCAGGATCCGGAATGGCATCCCGAAGGCGACGTGTTCATTCACACGCTGCTGACGGTGGATCGCGCGCGCGAATTAATTGACGACTTACCTTATCCGAAACAAGTTACGGTAATGCTGGCAGCACTCGCTCATGATTTTGGCAAGCCGGCAACCACGGAGTTTCTCGAAGGCCGCTTGCGTTCGCGTGAGCATGAGGAAGCCGGAGTCGCGCCCACGGAAGGCTTTCTAAATCGATTGAACGTTCACACAATCGACGGGTACGACGTGCGCGCCCAGGTGATTGCGCTGGTGCGCGATCATTTGAAGCCTGGCGAATTTTTCAAGAAGCGGCAGATTCATTGGGCCGCAATGCCGATTGGGTTCCGCGCGAAAAGTGGTACGACGCCGAAGCTCAGGAATGGTTTATCGAGCGTGCTCGCGAGTTGGAAGTTGAATCAACCGCACCAGCGCCTCTTTTGTTGGGCCGCCACCTGCTGGAGATGGGTTTGCAACCCGGCCCGCGCATCGGCGAGATCACGCGCGCGATTTACGAGATGCAGCTTGATGGACGCGTGCAATCGCTGGAAGAGGCCAAAGCCGCGGCGAAAGAACTGCTATCCGCAGATTACACAGATAAGAGGAACAATTGGTAAGAGAGCGAGCAAGAAAACGAGTCATTAACATTGCCGAGTTAGTTTTTCCGAATCGGTGTA
>QHXE01000053.1 GCA_003222835.1 Acidobacteriota bacterium
GTGGTTTTCGGGCTGGTCCCGGCTTGGAGAATATCCCAGAGTGACCCGCAAGAGTGGCTAAAGGGGGCATTCAGAAGTGCGTCCGGTTCGTTGGCGCTGAGGCGCATCCGAAACGCTCTCGTGGTGCTGGAATTCGCGCTGGCCATCGTCCTGCTAACTGGTGCAGGTCTGCTGGTCCGGAGTTTTCTAGCGCTCGAAGAAGTTGACCTGGGTTTTCAACCCGAGCGACTGCTAACCATGCGTGTAACTATGCCTGCGGATGTCTCCCAAGCGAGGACGATAGCATTGCACGAGGAAACCCTCGAACGCGCGGCCGCATTGCCGGGAGTCAAAGCGGTCGGCGCAATCTCTGACTTATTCGAATTGGGCGACCTGGGAAACCTTGGCCTAAGGGCGATTGAAGGCCGAGAGCCGGAACCTCCCGACAAGTGGACGCCTCTCATTTGGCAAACGGTTAGCGGAGACTATCTGTATGCCATGGGAGCATTACTCTTGCGAGGGCGTGTTTTTTCCCAGCAGGACACCGCAGACTCTCCCCTTGTTGGGCTTATTGATGAGAATATGGCCCGGCGCTACTGGTCCAGCGAAGACCCCATTGGCAAGCGGTTCAAAGGACAAGATCCGCGCGGACGCAACGATGGCTGGATAACCGTCATCGGCGTTGTCGGAAATATGCGGCGCAATGGCCTTCAGCGCGACCCCGTTCCGCATATTTTTGAATGGTACAAACAGTCTGGAAGCACGCCTAGGGACCTTGTCGTCCGGACCACAGGCGACCCGCGAATAGTCGCCGCCACACTTCGCTCGTTGGTTCGCAGCCTCGATCCAGTCACGATTCTCTCCCCGGTCACCACGATGAGCGACCAACTCTCGGAGCAGCTCTCACCGCGGCGGTTCCAGACGTCACTCCTCGGTCTGTTTTCCCTCATCGCACTGATTTTGGCGACGGTCGGCCTTTTTGCATTGATGCATTACACGGTGGCACAGCGCACGCAGGAGATCGGCATCCGAATGGCGCTGGGCGCGCGGCGCAGCGACATAATGCGGTTCGTGATTCGTGAAGGCGCGCTTTTAGCGCTGGCGGGTGTCAGCATCGGCATTTTCGCGGCCCTCGCATTGACGAGACTTATATCCAGCTTGCTTTTTGGTGTAGGCGCTAGTGATCCGGCCACTTTCGTGGGCGTAGCCGCGCTGCTGATGGTCTTCGCTCTGGTTGGGTGCTATGTTCCCGCGCGACGGGCGATGAGAGTTGATCCCATGGTGGCGCTGAGATATGAGTGATGGCTAGGGTCGTGGCAAACATTCCGCAAATCACGCGTGACGAAGTATGACGATGTGGAGCCGAGTTCGGTCGTGGTTGCGCAGCATGATGCATCTCTCGCGTATGGAGAGCGAGATGGACGCGGAGTTGCGTTTCCACGTTGAGGAGTATGCCGAGGATTTGGTGCGCAGCGGCGTGCCTCGCGAAGAGGCGCTGTGGCGGGCGCGCATCGAGTTTGGCGGCATCGAGAGCGCGAAGGAGGAATGCCGTGAGGCGCGTGGAATCAGCTTTGTCGACAGCCTGGTGCAGGATCTGCGTTTCGGCACACGCATGCTGCGCAAGAATCCGGGATTTACCGCCGTGGCAGTGCTGACGCTGGCCCTTGGGATTGGCGCGAACACGGCGGTATTCACGGTGGTCAACGGAGTGTTGCTGCGATCCATGCCCTTCCCCGAAGCGGATCGCTTGTTCCTCGTTTCGTTGAACACGGGATTCCAACAATTCGAATGGCAACCTGAAGTTTCAGACCGTGATTACTTGGCATTTCGCGGTCAGGAGCAATCCTTCGAACAGGTCGCCTCTTTTAGCCAAGGAAGCACTGCAAATCTAACAGCTGCCGGCGACCCAGTCCACATTCCGGTGGCGTATGTAACCACTGAGTTCTTCCAGACGCTTCGGACAAATCCGGCCATCGGCCGAGGATTTGCTGCCGGGGAAGACGAGCCGGGGCGCGACAATGTCGTTGTGCTGAGCAACGAGCTCTGGAAGGAGCGATTTGGCGCAGGTCCTGAAATTTTAGGAAAAACAATCCGACTCGATGGCATCAGCCGCACGGTGATCGGCATCATGCCACCCGGATTCGAGTTTCCTGGCGTAAAGGTGTGGATGCCGCTAGCCATCCGCATCGACGAGCACAATTCCTTCATGCGACCTGTGGTTGGGCGGCTTAGAAGCAGTGTCACGCCTCAACAGGCGCTGGCGGAGCTGAAAACCTTCGCCAAACACTTGGGGCCAGAAAGAGGCCGGATGCCGCTGATTCTTCCATTAAAGGATTTATTAGTGGCGAACATCCGCCCATCATTGCTGGTGTTCGCGGGGGCAGTGGCCTTCGTGCTCCTGATTGCCTGTGCGAACGTGGCCAATTTATTTTTGGCTCGAGCAACCGGCCGGTTCCAGGAAATGGCGGTGCGCAGTGCTTTGGGCGCCGGCCGCTGGCGCCTAATGCGCCAGTTGCTTGCCGAGAGCACGCTGATTTCACTGGCGGGCGGCGCGGCTGGAATCCTGCTGGCCTTCTGGAGTGTTCGGGCACTGATGGCTCTGGCGCCTGCGGGAAAAGTCCCCCGGATGGAGATGATTCGAATCGATGGGTGGGTGCTGGCCTTCACGTTTGGTCTTTCGGTTATCACAGGCGTGGTGTTCGGGCTGGCGCCGGCCTTCCGAGCCACACGTCATGGCGCGAGCGAATCGTTGGGTCAGGCCGCACGTGGCGTGATTGGCGGACGAGAAAGGATACGAAGCGCACTGACGGTCTCCGAGATGGCCCTTGCGCTCATCCTGCTCACGGGGGCGGGTTTGATGCTGAAGAGCTTTCTGCGGCTGCGGGCTGTGAATCCTGGCTTTTCGCCGCATAGCGTAATGACCATGACCGTGGACTTGCCGGATTCTGAGTATCGCACCGCAAACCAGATGCAGGCGTTTCATACGCGAATGCTCGGGGAGCTTTCGCGGCTACCCGGCGTACTTGCTGCAGGCGCAGTGAACTGGATACCACTTGGCGAAACTCTGGCTGAGGGCACTTTCCAAGTGGAAGGCAGCAAGCGACCACCGGGTTTCATGGTGGACAAGCCGTGCGTTAGTCCTGGCTATTTCAAGGCGATGGGCATGCCGGTGTTGCGCGGGCGCGACTTCACCGAAAGTGACAGCGCGACGACTCCTGGCGTTGTGATCGTAAGCCAGACCGTCGCCCGAACGCTCTGGCCCGGGCAAGATCCCATTGGCAAGCGCATTTCGATGGAAGATGAACCCAAGCCCGAAGATTGGCTCGCGGTGGTTGGGGTAGTGGATGATGTGAAGCAGCAAGGGTTGGCGAAAGGATCGGAACCGGCCATCTACCAACCTTATCTTCAGGTTTCGCAACCATTCTTCCTCAACCACATGACATTCGTGGTGAGAACCGCCTTGGGGCCAGAGAGCGTCGCTTCCGGGATGCGCGCCGTTCTGCGAAATGTGGACAAGAACCAGCCAATCTCGATCCGCTCCATGGACAGCCTGATTGCCACGACAACAGCCGAGCCGCAATTTCAGGCAAGACTGCTGGCCACGTTTGCAGTGGTGGCGCTAGCTCTCACCATTGTGGGCATCTATGGCGTGCTGGCGTACTCCGTGGCGCAACGCACCCGCGAGATCGGCGTGCGCATGGCGCTAGGCGCTCAGAGCAGGGACGTGATGCAGATGCTCCTGAGAAAAGCGCTGGTCCTTATGTCCATGGGAATCATTTTGGGAGGGGCCGGTGCGTTCGGGTTGACTCGCGTGCTCACAAAGTTTCTGTTTGAAGTTAAACCGACTGATGTGCCCACCTTTGCGGCGGTCGCTTTGACGCTGGTTCTTTCGGCCCTAGCAGCATGTTATGTCCCGGCGAGGCGGGCGATGAAGGTCGATCCGATGGTGGCGCTGAGGTATGAGTGACGATGGGGACTTGCCGAGGAAGAGATTGTTCACTGGAGTGGGTTGAAGCGGAGGAAGTATGAGGCTGCTGAGTCGAGTTCGTTCGTGGTTGAACGCGGTGACGCGGCGCTCGCACATTGAAAGCGAGATGGATGCGGAGTTGCGCTTCCACATCGAGGCGTTCGCGGAAGATTTGGTTCGCAGCGGCGTGCCGCGCGAAGAGGCGCTGTGGCGCGCGCGGATCGAGTTTGGCGGGGTGGAACGCGCCAAGGAAGAGTGCCGCGACGCCCGCGGGGCGAACTTCCTCGAGAGCCTCATCCAAGATCTGCGCTTTGGCCTGCGCATGTTGCGCAAGAATCCCGGCTTCACTTCTGTTGCCGTCCTCACCCTCGCCCTGGGCATTGCCGTAAATACAGCCGTGTTCACCGCCTTTGACGCCCTGGTCCTGCGCCCACGGCCCGTCAAGGATCCAGACAGCTTGGTAGCTGTCTTTCGGACCACCCCGGGTGATGCTCGAGGCAGATTTTCTTACCCCGATTATGTGTACTTCCGGGACCACAGCAAGTCCTTTTCCGATCTTTCTTTGTTCGCTTTTGGCATGGCGCTCACTTCTTCCGATCTGCCACCCGCTGGTCCGGAAGCCAGGTCGCGTCTTACTGGGGCAGTGGGATTCCAACTCCCGCAACTG
>QHXE01000054.1 GCA_003222835.1 Acidobacteriota bacterium
TCAGCAGCGTTCGCAATCCATGGGCGCCGCAACTCGCACTGGCCATGTCAAAGGACTTCAAGATCAGGGAAGGCTGGAAACTACAATTCAAAGCTGAGGCCTTCAACGTTACCAACACACCGATCTTTGGTGGGCCTAGCACGGCCAATCCCAACACACCGGTCACGCCTCGGCCTGATAGAGCACCGGCCGGCAGTCCCGGATCATGCGACGGTTACGGATGCATTGGCGTAAACCAACTAAACTTTCCACGCCAGATGCAGCTATCGCTGAAACTCATTTTCTAAATTGGGCCAAGGGCGCGGCCCACACAGCCTGCGCCTTTGTTTATCTGAATTAGTAATCACTTTTGATCGACGCAGGATAATTTCGTCTGGTAATAATCGCCTGGTAGTGATGTATAGTACGTTCGCTTTGCACAAAAAGGAAGGTTGTTCTCATTCACACCCGGCTTCAGCCGGGTGATCGGGAATCAAGAGAATCGGAAAACCGTTTAAACGGTTTCCAGTCTTAGCCAGGCGCAGTTCACCTGGCTAAAGCCAGGTGTGAATGAGATTCAATAACCTGCGGTTGCGAACGACTTTCTGTGCAAAGCCTAGTACGTTCGCTTGGTCATGCCGGCGGAAGTTATCTGGTTCAAAAACCGAATCGCAGAGTAAGCACCGGAGAGCTCTTTATGAAACGGAGATTAGATCGTTCCCTCTTGTTATTGTGGGTTTGCCTGATGATGCTCAGCAGCGCTCTGAGCCAAACCCCGAGGCTCAAGACTCAAAGCAGGACCAAGAAGACTGCGGCAGCAACGTCAGCAACAAAGCGAGAGGCCCATGATGTAGTCGCAAAGCCCCCCGCGCCCAACCTAGCGAAGGAACCGACGCTCTACGTTGTCGGATACGCGCACCTCGACACTGAATGGCGCTGGGAGTATCCGCAGGTCATTCAGGAATATCTCACCAAGACGATGCGCAACAACTTCGCGCTGTTTGAAAAGTACCCGAACTACATCTTCAATTTCACCGGCGCCAATCGATATCGTCTGATGAAAGAGTACTACCCGGCCGACTTTGAAAGATTGAAACAATATGTGGCTGCGGGACGCTGGTTTCCTGCGGGCTCATCGATGGAGGAAGGGGACGTCAATTCGCCCAACGCAGAATCGATCATTCGGCAAATTCTTTACGGCAACAATTGGTTTCGCAGAGAATTCGGCATGGCAAGCGATGAATACATGCTGCCCGATTGTTTTGGTTTTCCTGCATCGCTGCCGAGCATACTCGCGCACGCGGGCATCAAAGGTTTCTCGACGCAAAAACTATCATCCGGTTGGCAGCCGGCGCCGCATGTTGGTGGGCCTGATTCGCCGGAAAAGACGCCCGTCGGCATTCCATTCAACGTTGGTATTTGGGAAGGTACGGATGGCCGCACGGTTATCGCCGCGTTAAATCCGCTCGGCTATGGCAGCCAGGTAAACTATGACCTGAGCAAGACGCCGCCACCTCCGCCCGGTCCCGATCCCAATCTGACGGCACAGCAAAATCAGACTCGCACGAGAGGTCAGGAAGACTGGACCAAACGAATTCAAATCAACGGCAACCTGACGGGCATCTTCGCCGATTATCATTACGTCGGCACCGGCGATGTGGGTGGTTCGCCGAATGAGAGTTCGGTGAAGTTGATGGAGGCCATCACCACAAGAAACAAGACCTCGCTCCCTCAGCTTTTTCCATTTGGCGCGCAGCCGGCGCAACCTGGGCCGCCGGTTCAAGTTGGCGATGGCCCTGTGCGGGTGATTTGGTCCAAAGCGGATCAGATGTTTCAGGACATCCTGAATTGCTGTTTGACCGATCGCTTGCCGCGCTATAAAGGCGACCTAGAACTGATCAATCACTCGGCCGGATCGCTTACCTCCGAAGCTTATCAGAAACGCTGGGTCCGTAAGAATGAATTGCTCGCCGATGCGGCAGAGAAAGCGTCGGTCGCGGCTGAATGGTTGGGCGGACGAACGTATCCTCGCGAAAGATTGAATAACGCCTGGACTTTGGTGATGGGCGGACAGTTTCACGACCTTCTGCCGGGCACCGCCACGCCAAAATCGTTCGAGTTCGCTTGGAACGATGACGTGATCGCGATGAATCAGTTCGCGGGCGTGATCACCAGCGCCGCCAACGCAATCGCTCCCGCCCTGAACACCGAAAGTAAAGGCGCCGCGATAGTTGTTTACAATCCCTTGAATGTTGAGCGGGAAGACCTCGTCGAAGCGAGCGTTACTTTCAATGGCGGCGCGCCGCGAGCGGTTCGGGTTGTTGCGCCCGATGGCAAAGAAGTACCAGCGCAACTAACCAATGGGAAAGTTTTGTTCGTCGCGAAAGTTCCTTCGGTTGGTTTCGCGGTTTACGATGTGCAGCCCGCCGATTCTTTCTTTTCCTGGGGTGATCTGAAA